>NZ_PIZD01000054.1:3436-28002 GCF_010365615.1 Actinomyces sp. 565 | reverse complement strand
GACTCAACCGTCCCAGAAGTGTGGAGACAGCACAGTACCCCTACCGTACGAACCGTCACCACAGGGTACGAATCGTCGGTGCAAAGGTACGAACCGTCACCGGAAGTGCCGAACCGTCACGCGAAGTACCGAACCCTCACCCCGGGGCGTACGAGCGAGCCGGCCCGGTCCGCGCCCTTCGCAGCAGCACTGTGCCCAGCAGCGGTGCGCACCGGTGACGGCTTCCTGTACCCGAGTACGATCCAACAAGCCCGACGACGACCTCCCGAGCACGAGCTCCTACGCAGCAGCCCACACCTGGAACCAGATCCGCCTATACGGTTGCCTCACCGGAGAGGTCCCACATCTCGTTGGCCCAGGGGAAGACAACCTCGAACAGGAACAGGACCGCTGCCGCTGCCAACACCAGCGCCTCAATCGCACGCAGCCACACCGGGCCCGGCAGGTGCCGCCAGATCCACCCGTACATCAGTTGACCCCCTCGTCATTGAGCACCGAGGCAGGACGGCCCTCCGCGCGCTCCATCCAGTACGCAAACTTCGCGTGAGTGATCCAGCGATGATCATTGCCCCATTCGCCCACAGTCAGCGAGTGGCAAGTAGTCATGGTCAGCATGCGCTCGGTGGGGGCGACGCCGGGCTCACCCGGTACCGGGGCGATCACGTCAACATCGGTGGGCTCAACAATCTCGTGGCTCGTAACCGTATACACGTACCAGGTATCACGGGTGGCCACGATGATCTCATCGCCCTCCTCCAGCAGGTCAATGCGCCTGAAGGAGTTTCCGTTGGTGCGGCGGTGGCCCGCGATGGCGAAGTTGCCGATGGCGCCAAGCTGCTGGGTATCGGGGTAGTGACCGGCAGCCGCCTGATCCAGCACGTCCGCCCCTATGCCCTCCAGGATCGGCATGTTGTTGTTAGTGACGCCGTACCACTTGGGCACAACGAGCATCCCAATCACCTGCCCGTAGCCCACGGGTGCCACCTCGGGCGGATCGTCATAGTGCCTGGTGCCCTCAACATTAGGGGAATCAACCTGGGTGGAAACGAAGCCGGTGGCCACGGCGTCGGCCCTGGCATTCGCCTCCAGACCCGTCCACCACAGCTGCCACACCAGGAACAGTGCCACCACCAGGCCGGCGGTAATCAGCAGCTCACCCAGTCCGAACAGGACGGAGTTAAATACCCGCCTGCCTCGCCGACGCCGTCCGGCATGGCGCCGGGCACTCTTTGCCGTCATGCGCTCCCCTCAGCTACTTCCAGCGCAACAGGCCCAGGAAACCCACCAGCATGATCGCGAAGCCCACATACAGGTTGCCGTTTACCAGCCAGTCACTGGCATGGTTCTCAACGAAGTACGGCAGCGGGTAGGCACCCTTGAACAGGTAGGTGACCACCACCCACAGCAGGCCAACCACCAGGAGCGTGACCATCAGCGGGGCGTACCAGCGCGGTGAGCCATTCTCCTTAACCTTGCGAGGCACGCGGGAGACACGGTTGGCGGCGGCCCGGGACTCCTCAATACGCGCACGCTCCGCCGCAGCCCGCTTGGCCGGGTTACCGGAGCGCTCCGGCCTCGTCTTCTTCTCACCCTCAGTCCGCGCCACTCGCGCCTCCTCACTTGCCCTGCGGACGACGTCGGCGGCCCGCAGCCCGAGATGTGCCGCGCCCTAGCCTAAGGGATGACCCGTCCGCGGTTGGCATTCCGCAGCGCCCTACCCGGTCACGAACTACGGTTCACCGCGAGCTCAGACCTGCACCTGATCAGGGTGCGAGCCGGTGCGCATTCCCCGGTCCAGGGCGTCGACGGCGGCCATTTGCTCTGGGCTCAGCGCAAAGCTGAACACGTCGGCATTCTCGCGCATGCGCACGGCATGCGTGGTCTTAGGAATGACCACCAGGCCGTGCTGCAAGTGCCAGCGGACAATAACCTGTGCGGGCGTGACACCCAGCTCCGCGGCAACCCGAACCAGCTCGGGATCCTCCAGCAGGCGGCCGCGGCCGAGCGGCGACCAGGACTCAGTGACGATGCCGAGCTCCTCGTGGACATTGCGCAGTTCCCGCTGGATCAGGTACGGGTGCAGCTCGATCTGGTTGATGGCCGGCACCACCCCGGTGGCGTCGACAATGGTGCGCAGGTGCTCGGCCTGATAGTTGGAAACGCCTATCGCGCGCACGCGCCCGGAGCGGAGGATCTCAATCATGGTGCGCCAGGTGTCCACCAAGTCGATCCCAGGGGAGTTGGCCAGCGGCCAGTGCACCAGGAACAGGTCCAGGACCTCCAATTGCAGGTCCCGCAAGGTGGCATCAAAACTGCGCAGCGCGTCGTCACGCCGGTGGTTGGGGTTGTTCAGCTTGGAGGTGACCCACAACTGCTCACGGGGGATGCCGGAGGCGGCCAGCGCCCGCCCCACGCCGGCCTCGTTGCCGTACATCTGGGCGGTGTCGATATGGCGGTACCCGGCTTCCAGTGCCTGACTGACGGCACGCTCGGCATCCGCGTCACCGACCTTGTAGGTCCCGAATCCGAGCTGCGGGATCGCCACGGGATCGGCGCCCGCAGTGCCCTGGCGGAGTGGAAGGGCAGGTGCAGGAATGGCGGCGCTCATGGCACAACCCTAACCACGTGACGTGTCCAGGACCACACCTATTTCGTATTCCGTGCACCGCCACCGGCCGACGCGGCCGAAGACGACGCCGCGACCGCCAGCATCCACTGACGTAACCCAGATCCACCGCCGGCAGCCATCACTCGCGACCACCGCTCGGCGCCGCCGTCGGCCGAGGGAGCCGGTACGCGTCGGCACCCACCCGCGTGATCCACGGATGGGTGCCGACGTACCTTGGGACGGCCCTGCTAGCCGTCCCGGCTGAGTTATGCGGGCCTTCAGTCGGCGGCTGACTCCTCCGGAGCGGCCTCGGCTGCGGCCTCCGGTGCGACCGGTTCCTCAGCCGCAGGCTCATCGGTGGAGTCGGCCCAGTACTCCTCCGCCCACGGGTCCTCCACCGGCTGACTGCGGCGCCAAATCACGTACGCGGCGCCTGCGGCGCAGCCGGCGACGGTGAGCCAGCAGAACGTCTTGAGGACGGGGTGCTTCTTCTTCACTGGTACCTCCGGGGTCAGTGCCGCCTGCTTCGCGGCAAGGGCGGCGCGCTGGGCGCGCTCGGTAAGCGTGCCCTCGGTGTTGACGGCCTCCTGGGCGGCGATCGCGGCGCGCTGGGCGGCAGGAACGTACTCCTCAACCACCCGGATGCGTGCTCCCTCAGCGGCGCGCTGGGCGGCCGGGACATACTCCTCAACCACCCGCGTGCGCGCCTGCTCGACGACCGGCTGTGCGCGTACCTGCGCCTCCCTGGCGGCCCTGATGAATTCCTCCCGCGCCCGGTTCACGCGCGGCGTCGCCCAACCGACGGCGCGCCCGGCCTGGGCGGCGATACTGTCCGCGAGCGTGGCGGCCTCAAGACGGCTGCGATCAGACTCGATCTTCTTGTCACGGAAATTGCAAACCATGTCGGTCTCCCTGCTCGGAACGATGAGGTTGTTCACCCAATGGTGGCACTGTAACGCAGCTCCCACACACCAACCTGGGAAGCGTTCTGCCTGGGGTGAACACCGGGTCCCGGGATTGCTCCGGCAACACGTGCGACGATGACGAGCATGGAAGCGACCATCGAAGCGACACTGCACACCAGCCTCGGCGATATTCGACTCGAACTCTTCCCCGCGCAGGCGCCGGAGACAGTCGCCAACTTTGTTGGCCTAGCCACCGGTGAGAAGACCTGGACGGATCCGCGCACGGGCGAGCAGTCCAACGCCCCCCTGTACGAGGGTGTCGTCTTCCACCGGGTGATCCCGGGCTTCATGATCCAGGGCGGTGACCCGCTGGGCACCGGCACCGGCGGTCCCGGTTACGTCTTTGACGACGAGATCGACCCCTCCCTGACCTTCACGGCACCCTACGTGCTGGCCATGGCCAATGCCGGCCGCCGCCTGGGCAAGGGCACCAACGGCTCCCAGTTCTTCATCACTACCGCCCCCACCGAGTGGCTGCAGGGCAAGCACACGATCTTCGGCGCCGTCGCCGACGAGGCGTCCCGCCGGGTGGTGGACGCCATTTCCGCTGTGGCCACGGACCCGCGCGACCGCCCGCTTGAGGACGTTGTTATCACCTCGGTGACCATCCAGCGATGAGGTGGTCTCGGCGACGTCGTCGCGACGGGATTGATTCATGACCGGACCCAGCCCGCAGGACGGCACGGTGCCGGTGTGCCCGCGCCACCCCGAGCGGGTGGCCTACGTGCGCTGCCAGCGCTGTGATCGCCCGGCCTGCCCGGAGTGTCAGGTACCCAGCGCCGTCGGTATTCACTGTGTGGACTGTGCTCGCCGGGCGAGCTCCGGTAGGCGCGGCGTGCGCACCGTGCTGGGCGGTACCGCAGTAGCGGATGCGTTGGTCACCAAGCTGCTAGTGGGTATTTGTGTGGCCGTCTACCTGATGCAGATGGTCTACCCCGCGGTCACCGGTTGGTTCGACTTCGTCCCCGCACTGGCCGCAGCCCAGCCCTGGCGCTTCCTGTCAACCGCGTTCCTGCACGGATCGCTGGTGCACCTGGCCATGAACATGTGGGCACTGTGGGTGCTGGGCAGCCAGCTTGAGCCGCTGCTGGGCCGTTGGCGGTTCGTCGCCCTGGCGGCACTGAGCGCCCTCGGCGGGTCGACGGCGATCTACTGGCTGGCAACGCCGACGGCGTGGTCCTGGGTCACGGGAACCGTGGGGGCGTCTGGCGCCATCTTCGGACTGTTTGCCGCCGTGTTCGTGATTCAGCGGCGTTTTGGGCGGGATACCTCCACCATCGTGGGCCTGCTGGTGATCAACATGGTGATCTCGGTGGTAGGGGCAAATATCTCCTGGCAAGGACACCTGGGGGGCTTCCTTACCGGGCTCGCATTGGCAGCGGTCTACGCCTGGGCGCCACGCGGGCGCCAGACCGCCGTTGGCCTGTGGGGTACCGCCGCCGTAGCGGTGGTGCTAGTTGCCCTGGCTACCATCCGCCTGCTTCTGGTCTAACTAGGGCTCCGCGCTCCTGGCCCCGGGTCGACTTCATTGCAGGGCGCCCCGAGGCATATAGGCGTACCCGCACTCCGCACACGCCGGGGACGCGGTGACGGCGCCAGGCGCCTGCGTAGTTCGCAGGCCACCCCTGTCCGGCCGGCGTCGCGCGCAGTCATGAAGTAAACCGGCTGTGGAGGCTTCGGGCTTATAAGGACGTGCTCGACCCGTGCAGGTCGTCCTCGGGCATGCGGAGTCGTCCGCGGGTGGGCGAGGACGTCGTCGCTGTCGGCGGGCGGTCGTCGACGACACGGGATCATCTGCAACTCCACTTCGGGGTTAACAACGCCTGTTAACCGTCTGCTGAAGGGGCCCGAGGTATACACCAGACCGTTAAGTAGCGTTGTTAACGTCCAGCGCGCGCAGCAGACAACTCACCCCGGCACAGCCACCACACCCTCAAACCGGATGACCCGTCATCGCCGTTGTCTCCACAGGTGTACCCACCGTTGTGGATCCTGGGGAAGTACACCGCTGTCATTCCTCCACACCTGTGGAGGCAGCTGGGGAAGTACACCGCTGTACTTCTCCACAGGGTTGCACACAGCTGGGGATGAACCCGTCATGGCCGCGCGTTCAAGCCGAAAAGCCAGCAACCCACAGCTTGGGGACAGCCCGAGCGCCCGCCTGTGCACGCAAACCGCGAGCACCTGTGGATCGGGCCTGCACAGTTCGAGATTCGCGCGGCCAGCACTTGCCGGTACGGGCATTGCCTTAACGCTCTATGCCTCCGGGCCGGGATTAGGCAGTGGCTCCTCGCCGGTGGGATCAACCCCGGATTCACCGTTTGTGCTGCTACCGCGGTCGACGCGCTCCACCTCAAGAGTGACCTCTGCGACCATGGCTGCGACAACGCCGATGGCGGCAAGCACCGGCGCAGCCAGCACCGTAATGCCGCCAACAACTGCGCTCGCCGTCAGGGGCACGCTCAGAAACTCCCTGCCGGAGGAGTCGCGCAGGATGACCCGACGGACATTCCCGTCGGCCACCAGCTGCTTAACGGTTGCGATGAGCTGATCGCCGGCGACGGTGATCCAGTCAACCACGGTGCGGGGCGCCCCGCCCGCCGAGTTGTAGCCGGAGTCGGAGTCGTAGTTGGTGCCTGAGGATCCGTGAGTGTCTGTGCTCATGGATCTAGTCTGACGTCGTCGAACCGCCGGTTCCATGGGGAAGCGCCCTGACTCATCCCCGAGCGGTGCCCGCCACGCACATCATGGCCACCCCTGCTCGCGCCATGCCGCACGACGTCGTACAAGCAACGGCACCGACCACCGAAGCACCACCCGAACCGAACTCGGCACGTAACAACTACCGACTTCGGCACGTAACGTCTACCGAACTCGGTGAGGGGAGCTGGGTAGGGAAGAAGAGAGTGAGTGGAGCCAACGGGACTCGAACCCGTAACCCCCTGCTTGCAAAGCAGGTGCGCTACCAATTGCGCCATGGCCCCTTCATGCGACGGGGTCGGTGACCTCCGCCCATGCAGCCCGCTCCGCCCGAGCGGCCTCCAGCTTCAACCAGGTGGCGTAGCCGACGACCCCGAGGAACGAAAAAACCGCGGCGACCAGGAGTACTCGGCTCTTCATGAAGCCTCCTCATGTTCCACCGCGGACAGTGGGCCTAGCTGGACTCGAACCAGCGACCTCATCCTTATCAGGGATGCGCTCTAACCAACTGAGCTATAGGCCCTTGCGACGCAGGAGAGACTAGCCCACCGAGCCGCCGCACACCAAATGCGATCACTCGTCCGCGAGTGTGAGATGAACCCCACCGACGAGCGCAGCCGTGATGTTGTACAGGAACGCGCCGATCGTCGCCAGGGCAGTCATCAGGATGATGTTGACGACGGCGATCACCGTGGCCATGGAGATGGCGCGGGAGAACTTCATGTACTCGATCAGCGCCGAGTAGGCGTTGTTGCTGGAGTCCATCACCGTGCCCACCAGGTCCTGGATGGTGGAGAACACGTGCATCGCATCCAGCATGAACCACACGAAGGCGGCAGCTACCACCAGCATGATGCCGGCGGCCACGCTCAGCAGGAAGGACGCCTTCATCACCGACCACGGGTCAACTCGCGTCAGGGCGAGCCGGACCCGGCGCGGGCCGACGATTGTCTTGGCGGGCTTGTGCTCGCCGTCATTCGGCTCGGGGACAGTCTGGGACGTCGCGGGTGCCGCCGGCTCGGCCGCGGCGGGGGACTGGTTCTGTCCGCCCTGGGCGGGCGGGTAGGACTCCGGCTGACTCATGCCTGAACCTCACTCTCGTCGTCCTCAGACGATACCGTGTCGGCGCCAGGGCCCGCAGCGTCCACTCCGGTCTCGTCGGCCACCTGCTCCGCCGAGCCGGCCAACGGCTCCGAGGCTGACTCCTCGTCGGAGCTATCAAGCTCGTCCTCGGCGTTGCGGGCGACGGCGATGATGCGGTCGCCTGCATCGGGCTTGGCGAAGGTGACGCCACGGGTGTTGCGCCCGGTGCGGGAGACCTCGGCGACGGCGCTGCGCACGACTTTCCCGGAGGCCATGATGCACATGACCTCATCGGTGGGGGCGGTGGTCAGGGCGCCCACGAGGTCGCCGCGCTCCTCCACCAGGTCGGCGACCTTGACGCCCAGGCCTCCACGACCCTTGACCGGGTAGTCGGTGGCCAGGGTGCGCTTGGCGTAGCCGCCCTCAGTGACGACGAACAGGTCAGCGTCCTCCCAGGCGGGATCCACCACATCCATGGCCAGCAGCGAGTCACCGTCGCGGAAGCGCATACCGGTCACACCGCTGGTGGCACGGCCGGTCGGACGCAGGGTGGCGTCGTCGGCGTGGAAGCGCAGCGCCTGGCCGTGCCGGGAGACCAGCAGCAGGTCCTGCCCGGCGGACAGCAGGGCGGCGGAGACCAGCTCATCGGGGTTGCCCTCAGCGTCCTCACGCAGGTTAACGGCGATCAGCCCGGCCGAGCGGTTGGAGTCGTACTCGGTCAGGCGGGTCTTCTTCACCAGGCCGCGGCGGGTGGCCAGCACCAGGTAGTCGGCCTGCTGGTAGTCGCTCAGCTCCATGACCTGGGCGATCTCCTCGCCCGGCTGGAATGCCAGCAGGTTGGCCACGTGCTGCCCCTTGGCGTCGCGGCCGCCCTCGGGCAGCTCGTAGGCCTTGGCGCGGTAGACGCGGCCAAGGTTGGTGAAGAACAGTAGCCAGTTGTGGGTGGAGGTGACGAAGAAGTGGTCAACGACGTCGTCCTCGCGCAGGGCGGCGCCGCGCACACCCTTGCCGCCGCGGTGCTGGGAGCGGTAGGCGTCGGTACGGGTGCGCTTGGCGTAGCCGGAGCGGGTGATGGTGACCACCACCTCCTCCTCGGGAATCAGATCCTCGGCACTGACCTCCCCGTCGAAGGGCAGGATCCTGGTGCGACGCTCGTCGCCGTACTTGTCGACGATCTCCGCCAGCTCCTCGGAGACGATGGCGCGCTGGCGGGCAGGATCGGCGATGATGTCCTTCAGGTCGGCCACGCGGGCGGTCAGCTCGTCGGACTCCTGCTGGATCTTGAGCCGCTCCAGGGCGGCCAGGCGGCGCAGCTGCAGGGAGAGGATGGCCTCGGCCTGGGCCTCGTCGACGCCGAGCAGCTCCATCAGCCCGTTACGGGCCTCATCGGTGGTGGGAGAGCGGCGGATCAGTGCGATAACGGCATCCAGGGCGTCAATGGCCTTGAGCAGGCCCTCCAGGATGTGCAGCCGCTCCTCCGCCTTGCGCAGCCGGAACTGGGAGCGACGCACGATCACGTCAATCTGGTGTTCCACCCAGTGGCGTACAAAGCCGTCCAGGGACAGGGTGCGCGGCACGCCGTCCACCAGGGCCAGCATGTTGGCGGGGAAGTTGTCCTGCAGCTGGGTGCGCTTGTAGAGGTTGTTCAGCACCACCTTGGCCACCGCGTCGCGCTTGAGCACGATGACCAGCCGCTGCCCAGTACGGCCGGAGGTCTCGTCGCGGATGTCGGCGATGCCGCTGACCTGCCCGTCGCGCACCAGCTGCGCGATCTTGTCGGCCAGGTTGTCAGGGTTGACCTGGTAGGGCAGCTCGGTTACCACCAGGCACTGGCGGCCCTGGATCTCCTCGACGCTGACCACCGCCCGCTGAGTGATGGAGCCGCGGCCGGTGCGGTAAGCGTCCTCGATGCCGCGCCGCCCCAGGATGGTGGCACCCGTGGGGAAGTCGGGGCCGGGGATGCGCTGAATCAGTGCCTCCAGCAGCTCCTCACGGGAGGCGTCAGGGTGGTCCAGGAACCACTGCACGCCGGCGGCAACCTCACGCAGGTTGTGCGGGGGAATGCGGGTGGCCATACCCACCGCGATGCCCTCCGAGCCGTTGACCAGCAGGTTGGGGAAGCGCGAGGGCAGGATGACGGGTTCCTGGTTGCGGCCGTCGTAGTTGTCCTGGAAGTCGACGCTCTCCTCGTCGATGTCCCGGACCATCTCCATGGCCAGCGGCGCCATCTTGCACTCGGTGTAGCGGGGGGCGGCCGGCCCCAGGTTGCCGGGAGTGCCGAAGTTGCCCTGCCCGGCCACCAGCGGGTAGCGCAGCGACCACCACTGCACCAGGCGGGCCAGCGCGTCGTAGATGGCGGCGTCGCCGTGCGGGTGGTAGTTACCCATGACCTCGCCCACCACGCGGGAAGACTTGGAGAAGGAGGCGGTGGGGCGGTAGCCGCCGTCGTACATGGCGTACAGGACGCGGCGGTGAACCGGCTTGAGCCCGTCACGCACATCGGGCAGGGCGCGCCCGACGATCACGCTCATGGCGTAGTCGAGGTAGGAGCGCTGCATCTCCATCTGGAGGTCGACCGGATGGATGCGGTCTCCGGTCGGCTCCACGGCGGGGAGCTCGGTGGTCTCGTCGCTCACGGATTTCCTTTGCTGGTGGGGTGCTGAGGTTCAGTGGTGCGCGGGCCGACGGCGAGCCGACAGGCGCCGGGTCGGGTCCGGCCGCTGTCGGGGGTCGGGCCCCGCCGCCTAGATGTCCAGGAAGCGGACGTCGGCGGCGTTGCGCTGGATGAAGGAGCGGCGCTGCTCGACGTCGTCCCCCATGAGGATGGAGAAGGTCTCGTCGGCGTCGGCCGCCTCATCCAGCGTGACCCGCTTGAGGATCCGATTGGCCGGGTCCATGGTGGTCTCCCACAGCTCGTGGTCGTTCATCTCGCCCAGGCCCTTGTAGCGCTGAATGCCGCCCTCCTTGGGCAGGCGGCGCCCGGCCTCGGCGCCGGCGGCGAGCAGCTGGTCTCGCTCGGCGTCGGAGTAGGCGAACTCGTGCTCGGCGCCCACCCACTTCAGGCGGTACAGGGGCGGCATGGCGATGTAGGTGTGACCCTGCTCGATCAGCGGCCGCATGTAGCGGAACAGCAGAGTCAGCAGCAGGGTGGCGATGTGCTGGCCGTCGACGTCGGCGTCGGCCATGATGACGATCTTGCCGTAGCGCAGCTTGGAGATGTCGAAGTCCTCACCGATGCCGGTGCCGAAGGCGGTGATCAGGGAGCGGATGGTGTCCGAGGACAGGGCCCGGTCCAGGCGGGCCTTCTCCACATTCAGGATCTTGCCGCGGATCGGCATGATCGCCTGGTGCTCGGGATCGCGGCCGCCGACGGCGGAGCCGCCGGCCGAGTCGCCCTCGACGATGAAGATCTCGCACTCCTCGGCGTTGCGGGAGGAGCAGTCACGCAGCTTGCCGGGCATGGAGGCGGTCTCCAGCACCCCCTTGCGGCGGGTGGCCTCCCGGGCCTTGCGGGCGGCCAGCCGGGCGGCCGCGGCCTGGGTCGCCTTGGTCAGCACGGCCTTGGCGTCGGCGGGGTGGGAGTCCAGCCAGTCGCCGAGCCGGGCGTAGACGGTCTGCTGCACGAAGGTGCGGGCCTCGGTGTTGCCGAGCTTGGTCTTGGTCTGCCCCTCGAACTGCGGCTCGGTGAGCTTGACGGAGATGACGGCGGTCAGGCCCTCACGGATGTCGTCACCGGTGAGGTTGTCATCCTTGTCCTTGATCAGGCCCTTCTCGCGCCCGTACTTGTTGACCAGGGTGGTCAGCGCCGTGCGGAAGCCCTCCTCGTGGGTGCCACCCTCGGTGGTGTTGATCGTGTTGGCGTAGGTGTGCACCGACTCGGAGTATGCGCCGGTCCACTGCATGGCAATCTCCAGGCTGATGGCGCGCCCGTCGCCGAGGTCCTGCTCGGCCTCGAAGTCGATGATCTCGGGGTGGACCAGCTCGACCTTCTTGGAGCGGTTCAGGAACTCCACGTAGTCGCGCAGGCCGTGCTCATAGCAGTAGGTCACGGACCGGTGGCCCTTGACCGGGTCGTCGGCGGGGCCGAGCTCATCGCCGGTGATCTCGTCGCCGGAGTCGGTCACGCCCTCGCGCTCGTCGGTCAGGGTGATGCGCAGGCCCTTGTTGAGGAAGGCCATCTGCTGGAAGCGACGGCGCAGGGTCTCGTAATCGAATACGGTCGTCTCGAAGATGGCCGGGTCCGGGTAGAAGGTCTGGGTGGTACCGGTCGCGTCGGTCTCCTCGCCCCGTGCCAGAGGGGTAAGCGGGTGACCGCCGTCGCCGAAGCTCATGCGCCACACGTGGCCCTGTCGGCGCACCTCGGTGTCCACACGGGTGGACAAGGCGTTCACCACGGATATGCCCACCCCGTGCAGACCGCCGGAGACGGCGTAGCCGCCGCCGCCGAACTTGCCGCCAGCGTGCAGGATGGTCATGACCACCTCGACGGTAGGCTTGTGCTCGGTGGGGTGCTCGTCCACGGGAATACCGCGGCCGTTGTCAACCACGCGCAGGCCGCCGTCCGCCAGGATGGTCACCTCGATGTGGTCGCAGAATCCCGCAAGCGCCTCGTCCACGGCATTGTCCACCACCTCGTAGACCAGGTGGTGCAGGCCCCGCTCCCCGGTGGAGCCGATGTACATGCCGGGGCGCTTGCGCACCGCCTCCAGGCCCTCCAGGACGGTGATGTCACCGGCGTCGTAACCGTGCTCGGTGCGGGTAGTCCCCGCGGCCTCAGGCTCCGCAGCGGCAGAGGCAGTTGTGGCCTCGGGATTCGTGGTACTACCGTCGGCAGTCACAGGCTGATCCAGGTCAGACACGTATCAGTTGCTCCTCGTCATGTGCGCCGGGCCAGTCTCATGCGCTCACTCAGGCGCCGGAATCCGGGCATGGGACCCGGCGCGTGTAGGTGGGTACCTTGCGCATGGCCCTGGGCGCACCATGGGCATTTCCGTGGCGATTCTACCGTGCTGATACCCGGTATCGACCGTCATTGCACTAATCGCGACGTGGGCAACGTCACCTGGTTGATCACCCGTAGGTGTCACGGGGGCCGCGGCCGCCGCGGGCGGCCCCGAAGCGCCCGTGCCGCCAGGTGGGTCCGGCAGGCCCCAGGATGCGGATCTCGACGGCGCCACCGTCCTCGCCCAGCGCCTCGGACACCTGCCGCTCAATGCCGGGCAGCAGCAGCCGCAGCTGCTGCGCCCAGGCGCTGGAGGAGGCCCGCAGGGTCAGGCGGCCGGGCTCGAAGCGCTCAATAACGGCGTGCGCTGCGATCTGCTCGCCGACGATCTCCCGCCAGCGCACCGAGACACTGGCCATGGCCAGCTTCGACGCCCAGCCGTGCCGCTCGGCGTAGCGGCGCAGGTCCTGCTTGCCGGTGCGCGGATCGAAGCGGGTGGGGCCGGGCCGGTCGCGGCCGGGCGGCAGGCCGGGCCCGCGATCCATCTCCGCACCGTCGGCGGCATCCGCGTCCTCGTCCCCGGCGCCTCTTCGACGCCGATCCCAGGCGGCCACGCCGTCGGCATCCGCCGCCTGCCGGCTCAGGGCGCGGCGGCTCAGGGCGCGGCGGCTCAGGCCGGCATCCCAGGCACGCCCGCGCTCCCGGGCCAGGGCCCGCGCCGCCAGCGCATCGGCCGAGTCGGCATCTGCCGCGCCGGGCGCGGACGCCTCCGCGGCACCCGCGGTCGGATCGAGGTGCGGCTCAGTCATGGAGCACCCGGGATCCGGACTCGCCATTGGTCACGTGGAAGCGGGCGCCGTCCAGGGCCGCGGGCACGTCGGCGTCCACGGCGGCGGTGAGCAGCACCTGCTGGGCGTCGGCGGCAATGCCGGCCAGGGCGCGGCGGCGGGCGTCGTCCAGGGAGGCGAAGACGTCGTCGAGTATCAGTACGGGCTCGCCGTCACCCCCGTAGGCGTCCACGTCGTGACGCAGCATCTCGTAGGAGGCCAGTCGCAGCGCCAGGGCCAGGGACCACTGCTCCCCGTGGGAGGCGAACCCCTTGGCCGGCAGGGCGTCCAGGAACAGGGACAGGTCGTCGCGGTGAGCACCCACCAGGTTGGCGCCCCGGTCGATCTCGCGGGCGTGCAGGTCCTCCATGGCCTGTTCCAGGCGGGCGGCAGTGGCGGCGGAGTCCACCAGCGTCTCCTCCGCCTCCAAGAAGGTCGCCTCGGCGGTCGGGTCGGGCTCTGGGGTGCCCTCGTGCGCGAGCAGGCTGGAGCGGTAGGCGATGCGGGCGGCCGAGCGGCCCTGGCTGACCCGGCCGTAGCACTCGGCCACCCACGGACGCAGCCGCTGCACGACGTCGACGCGGGCGGAGATCAGGCGGGCGGAGGCCACCGCAAGCTGGGCGTCCCAGACCTGAAGGGTGGAGAGCATGGAGGTGGTGGAGGCGCGCGCAGCGCGAGCCGACTTCAGCAGGCTGGCGCGCTGGGCGAGGATCTTGTCGTGCTCGGCGCGCACACTCGCCAGTGCCGGACGCAGGGTGACAGCCAGGTCATCCAGGAAACGACGGCGCACACCCGGCTCGGCGCGCACCAGGGCCAGGTCCTCCGGGGCGAAGACGACTGTGCGCAGCACGCCGAGCAGGTCGCGTGGCCGCGCAGAGGCACGGTTCAGGCGGGCCCGATTAGCGCGCCCCGCGATCAGCTCCAGCTCCAGCACACTGGGGTGCTCGCCGTGAACCACCTTGGCACGGATCACGGCGCCACCGGGCTGTGGCTCACCGGCCGGCGCGCGCCGCACCAGCGCCATATCCGTGCCGACCCGGTGGCTGGACAGTGCAGACAGGTAGGCCACCGCCTCCACCAGGTTGGTCTTGCCCTGCCCATTGGGGCCAATGAACGCCGTCGGCCCGGGCTGGAGCGCCAGGACCAGCTCGCGGAAGGAGCGGAAGTCATCCAGTGCAAGATCAGAGACGTACACGGCAGCCGCACCTCCCTCGACCGGTTCCCGACGGCGGGCGCCCGCGGGCCTGCCGCCCCGTCACCCGCGCGCGGCGATTTCCGCGGCTGGCAGCCGAATGCATCTGGGTCGGGGCTGGCCTCAGGCGCCGAAGCGGATCGGCATGATCAGGTAGCGGAAGGAGGTGTCCTCCTCGCCGCCGATGGCGCTCATGCCGGTCAGGACCGCGGGCTTGGACGGGTGGGTGAAGTCGAAGCGCACGTACGGCTGGTTAATGGCTCCCAGGCCGTCGAGCAGGTAGGCGGGGTTGAAGGCGGTGGCGATGTCCTCGCCCTCCAGGTGGGTGACTAGCTGCTCGGAGGCCTGCGCGTCGTCCCCCTGGCCGGCGTCCAGCGCCAGGTTGCCCTCGGTGAAGGACATGTGGATCGGGGCGGCCCGGTCGGCAACCAGGCTGACGCGGCGCACGGCGCCCATGAGCTCCTCACGGCCAACGGTGGCGTGAATCGTGGTGGACTCGGGGAACAGGCGCAGCACGGGCGGGTAATCGCCGTCGGTGAGCAGGCTGGTGGTGCGCCGGCCGCCGGCCTCGAAGCCAATGAGGCTGGAGGCGGACTCGGCCGCCTCCGTGAGTGCCACCGTCACGTCACCCGTGGAGGTCAGGGACTTGGCGACGTCGGACAGGGTGCGGGCCTTTAGCAGCGCGTGGGTTGAGAGCTGGGGGTCCTGCGGCTGCCAGGTCATCTCCCGCACGGCCAGCCGATAGCGGTCAGTGGCCATAAGCGTCAGGGAGGCGCCGTCGACCTCCATCTGCACGCTGGTCAGCAGCGGCAGGGTCTCATCGCGGGAAGCGGCGATGGATACCTGGGAGACGGCCTCGGCGAGGTCGTGGGCGTCGACGGTCCCGGCCACGCCCGGCATCTGCGGCAGCGCCGGGTAGTCCTCGGCCGCCATGGCCGCGAGCGCGAAGCGGGAGGCGCCGCAGGTGACAGTCACCTTGGTGCCCTCGACCTCCAGGTCCACCGGCTTGGACGGCAGCGCCTTGGCAATGTCCGCGAGCAGCCGACCGGAGACGAGCACCACGCCCTCCTCCTCGACGTCGGCCGGGATCTCGCAGTGGGCGGAGACCTCGTAGTCGAAGGAGGCCAGGATCAGGGAGGTGGAGGTGGCCTCCAGGCGGACGCCGGCCAGCACGGGCACCGGGGGGCGTGCCGGCACTGAGCGCGCGGTCCATGTGACGGCGTCAGCGAGGACGTCGCGGTCGACCCTGAGCTTCATGTAGTGCCTCCTCGGCGGCCGGGCGCTCCCGGCACGTGCGTGATGTGTATGCGGTTTGCCGCTGAGTGTAGACGCATGACCGGGATGCCGCATTGAGGTGTTTGCCGGGTGGGGGTCCCGGATCCCTGGTGCGGGCATGCGTGGCGGATCGTGAATGACAAGTCTTGTAGGGGTTATAGGTGGTGTGGAAGCTGGGGAAAAGCGGCGCTTGCGGCGGCGGCGCGCGCCAGGGGGCTGTGGAACTACAAGCTCGTAGTTCCGTGGACGCCTCGGCCGGCCGGTGGATTGTGGTAGTTCCCCGGTTGGGCTCTCCCCAGACGGCGATGGCCTGCTCCACAGGAGTGCCCGGGACGTCCACTGTCGCTCCGCAGCGTCTTCCACAGCCCCGCCGGCCTGTCTGATGCGAGCTTTTGCACCCTAGTGCGCACGCTGCAGCCGTGCACCAGGGTGCAAAAGCTCGTAACAGGGCACGAACTCGTACGCCTGACCGCCCCGCGGGTGTTAGGCCGAGGAGAGATGGGCGCCGGCGCGTCAGGAAGCGGTGGCGGACTGGGCCGCCTGCTTGATGCGCGCGGTGAGCTCGGCCACGTGGTTGTAGGTCTCGCGGCGCTCGGGCATCTGCGTGCGGATCTTCTTGTCCGCGCTCATAACCGTGGTGTGGTCGCGGCCGCCGAACTCGCGTCCGATCTGCGGCAGGGACATGTCAGTCAGCTCCCGGCACAGGTACATGCCGATGTGGCGGGCGTGGACGATTGTGCGGGCCCGGTTGGACGAGCACAGGTCATCGATCGTGATGCCGAAGTAGTCGGCGGTCTGCGCCATGATCAGCGCAGAGGTGATCTCCTCGCTGGCGGGATCGGTGATGATGTCCTTGAGCACCAGTTCCGCCAGGGTGCGATCCACCGGCTGCTTGGTCAGTGAGGCGAAGGCGGTCACCCGGATCAGGGCGCCCTCGAGCTCACGGATATTGGTGGTGACCCGGCTGGCGATGTACTCCAGGACGTCGGCGGGCAGGTCAAGCCCCTCGGCGCTGGCCTTGCGGGACAGGATCGCCGTGCGGGTCTCGAAGTCCGGCGGCTGCACGTCGGCCAGCAGGCCCCACTCGAAGCGCGAGCGCAGCCGCTCCTCGAACCCGCCCAGCGCCTTGGGCGGCTGGTCGGAGGTGAGTACGACCTGCTTGTTGGCGGTGTGCAGGGCGTTGAAGGTGTGGAAGAACTCCTCGAGCGTCTGCTCCTTGCCCTGCAGGAACTGGATGTCGTCAACCAGGAGGATGTCGACCTCCCGGTAGCGGCGCTTGAAGGCGTCCATGCGGCCGTCGGCCACCGAGGCGATGAAGTCGGAGACGAACTCCTCGCTGGATACGTACTTGACCCGGATAGAGGGGTACAGCCTGCGGGCGTAGTGGCCGATGGCGTGCAGCAGGTGCGTCTTGCCCAGGCCGGAGCCGCCGTAGATGAACAGCGGGTTGTAGGCCTTGGCCGGGGCCTCGGCCACCGCGATAGCGGAGGCGTGCGGCAGCCGGTTGGAGGAGCCGGTGACGTAGGTATCGAAGGTGTACTTCGGGTTGAGGTCTGAACCTTCGTCAGGAACGGTCACCGCCGGCGAGGGCTCGGCGGTCGCGTAGCCGCCCGGGACCGCCGGGGCATCGTCGGCAGGCGCAGCCGGTGGCACGGGCGCGCTCACGGCCGGCACGGGGGCCTCGGGAATCTGGTCAACCACGGGCCGCGTGGTCAGGCGGACGGCGGGTGTATCGGCGCGGTTGGCGAGCACGGGGGCGGATGACTCCAGGGAGGTGTCAACGATGACCTCGAAGGGGACGTCGTAACCGGAGACCCGGCGCAGCGCCTGCGCGATATGGCCGCGGGCGTTGTCCACCACATTCCTGGCGAAGGTAGAGCCGACGATGAGCACTAGCGTGCCGTCGACGTCGACGGCATGAGTGGTACGGATGATGGACAACTTGCCCTGGCCGAGCTCGGCGGAGCCGGCAAGGATCTCCAGGGCCGAGCGCCACTGTGTCGTCGCTTCGTCGGCCACGGCTGACTCCTGACTGATGCTTGAGAACTGATACCTGGTATGGGGTGGATGACTCGATGATCGACCGGTCGGCTGGGTGCCGGCTGGACGGATCCGCTGGTGGAACCGTAACCGATTCCGACGTAGGCCAGGGCGGCCTGCATCACGGTGGCGGTCCCGGCAGCGCTCCGTGCGGTGGGCCGGAGCCGGGCACCGGTAGCCGGGTGCGGGCTCACGGCTCGCCCTGGGGGCGCGTGGATCGTTGCCCACAGGGTTGTCCACAACTGGGGATGAGTATGTCACCCTCGCGGGAGCGGGATGCGCGATCGCGCACGGATCGGCATCCTGCTGGAATGCTTCTGGCCTGCTATTGGCCAGATCTGACCCGTGCCGGGGAGGTGGCGGCGCCGACGACGGGTGGCAGCGGGCCGGCACCGGCCGGGAGCTCGCCAGGCGAGGTTCACCGGGTGTAGTTCACAGGGCATGCGCGGCGATGTTCACAGGCTCGGGACAAGCGCATCCGGGCGTGCCTGCGCGCGGTACCCCGCCGTGCAGCCGGGGTTGCCGCCGGGGCCGGGAGCGGGCGGTCGCGAAGCGTGTCCCGGCTCTCATCACAATGCGGCCGTATCCGTTTGACCGCAGGGAAAGCGTGACCCTATTGTGGTGCGGACGTTCGCGTGGAGTCAGGTCCCGGACCATGGGGCAGCCAGCGCGAGCGACCGTGCCGCAACTGGCGATGCACGGTTCCGATCATCGCACCAGGAGTACACCCGTGAGCAAGCGGACCTTCCAGCCCAACAACCGTCACCGCGCCAAGGTGCACGGTTTCCGTAAGCGCATGCGCACCCGTGCCGGCCGTGCCGTCCTGGCCTCGCGCCGGCGCAAGGGCCGCGCCCGTCTCGCCGCCTGAGGTGCTGCCGGCGTCGCACCGGATGCTGCGGTCGGAGGACTTTACGGCCGCAGTGAGATCCGGTGCGCGTAGCGGCAGTCGCAGGCTGGTGGTGCACTACTGCGCAGCCCCCGGTGAAGTCCTCACCGCGCCTCCCGTCCAGGACGGGGTACAGGGTGCGGGCGGCGCCCCGGCGCCTGCGGCAGCGCCCGTCCAGCCTGCGCGCATCGGAGTAGTCGTGTCCAAGAAGCAGGTCGCACGCGCCACCCACCGCAACCGGATTAAGCGGCGGGTGCGCGCACTGCTGCGGGAACGGCTCGATGACCTGGAGCCGGGCGCCCGCATAGTGGTAAGGGGCCTGGCCGGAGCCGACGGTGCTACCAGCGCCGAGCTGGCTGCGGACCTGGATCGGCTGCTTGCCCGCAGCCGCGCCCTGGCACACACGGGGAGGCGTCGATGACTATGTCGCACGAGCGCTCCCAGTCCGCCGCCGCCAGGGCGCTGGTAGCCCTGGTGGGCTTGTACCAGGGCTGGATCTCGCCGGGCCTGCCGCGGCGCTGCCGCTACTACCCGAGCTGCTCGGCGTACGCGGTCGAGGCGGTCAAGGTGCATGGCGCGCTCAAGGGTGCGCTCCTGGCCGCGTGGAGGCTGTTGCGCTGCAACCCGCTGACTCGCGGCGGCGTCGACCACGTACCCGACCCGGGCCGCTGGCGCTACCACCTGCCTGCCGATGTGCCGCGCTTTTATGTGGATGACTGTGACTCATCGTCGAGTCGAGTCCGCCACGGCGCCCCGCCCGGCGACGTTACCGCCACACCCGCGCCGACCGCGCCGGGTGCAGTTCCCTGACACGGCCTGACACGGCACGGCCGCAGGCGCAGATGGACATCGCCGCCCGGATGCGCATACGCGGCGGCCGCGAGCCGCGAGCCGCAATACAGCTTCCAAGTAAGTCTCGAACAAGGAGTGCAATGGACACGATCCTGTGGCCCCTGATGGTCGCGGTCGCCTGGGTCATGGTCAGCATCCATCGGTTCCTCGTCTTCATCGGTCTCCCCGATGGGCCGGGCGTCGCCTGGGTACTGTCCATCATCGGCCTGACCATGTTTGTGCGGCTGCTGATCATGCCGCTGTTCGTCAAGCAGATCCGCGCCTCCCGCGGCATGCAGCTGATGCAGCCCGAGCTGCAGGCGCTGCAGAACAAGTACAAGGGCAAGAAGGACCCCGCCTCCCAGCAGCGCCAGCAGGAGGAGATGATGGCGCTGTACCGCAAGCACAACACCAACCCCTTCGCCTCCTGCTTCCCCATCCTGATCCAGATGCCGGTGTTCTTCGCGCTGTTCCGCGTGCTGGCCAACCTGGAGGCGGTAGCCACCGGCGGCTACGCCGATCACAGCTCCATCGGCCCCCTCACCGCCGAGCTGGCCAAGCACGTGCAGGCCTCCACTGTCTTCGGTGCGCCCCTGTCAGCCTCCTTCATGAACTCCAGCGAGGTCACGGTCAAGATCGTCACGGTGCTGATGATCATCCTGATGAGCGTCACTCAGTGGTACACGATGGCGCAGCTGAGCATGAAGAACATGCCGGACTCGGTCAAGAACAGTGACAATCCGGCCATGCGCTCCCAGCGCATGATGATCACGATCATGCCGATCTTCTTCGCCTTCACCGGGGTGCAGTTCCAGATCGGCGTGCTGGTCTACTGGGTCACCACCAACCTGTGGACCATGGGCCAGCAGTTCTTCACCATCCGCAACATGCCGGCGCCCGGATCAGAGGCGGAGAAGAAGATGCGTGCGCGTGAGAACGCCAGGCGTGCACGCAAGGGCCTGCCCTCCCTGGAGGAGGAGGAACGCGCCAAGGCGGAGGCCGAGGGCACTGCCACCTCTGGGCAGCGCGTCCAGCCGGTACGCAAGGACCGCCAGAAGAAGCGCACCCAGAAGGCCTCCGGAACTAGCGTTGCCAAGTCAGCCCAGCCGGGTTCGGCGATTAACAGCCAGGGACCCGAGACCACCAGCGGGTCTGAGAGCGCCGGGAGCGCCGGGGACTCTACCAACGCCGTCGGGCTCACCCAGGAGGAGATCGCCAGGCGCCGCTACGAGAGGCGTGCACGCGCCCGCAAGCAGGCTGCCGCCAAGCGCAAGGGCGAGTCCGCCAAGAGCAAGAAGAGCGGCAAGCGCAGACCGCGCTGACTGCCGCCCCCCTGCGCGCCCGGAACGGCAGCCCGTCGCCGGGCCGGAGCGCGCAGGCCATAGACCCTGACCACCGAACCAGCCGTATACCCAGCAGTTCACCCAGCTCGAAGCACTGGGCGAGTAATTCAAGTAATTAAGGACAGCAGCAAGCATGAACGACTACCCAGCACGCCCCAAGCATCAGGCCGTCTCGGTCAAGGACCTCGAGGAGGAGGGCGAGATCGGCGCCGACTACCTGGAGGAGTTCCTTGACATCGTTGACCTCGGTGGTGATATCGACATCGACGTCGACCACGGTCGGGCGTCCGTGGCCGTCATCGCCTCCGAGGAGGGTGACGAGCGCGAGCTCGCGGATCTCGTGGGGCGCGACGGCGAGGTGCTTGAGGCCATCCAGGAACTCACCCGCCTGGCGGTTCAGGCGCGCACCGGCAACCGCTCTCGTCTGATGCTCGACATCAATGGCTACCGCGCCGGCCGGCGCGCCGAGCTGACCAAGATCGCCCAGGAGGCGGTTACGAAGGTGCAGGCGACCGGCGAGCCGGTATCCCTGGCGCCGATGAACCCCTTCGAGCGCAAGGTCTGCCACGACGTGGTTGCCGCCGCCGGCCTGTACTCCGAGTCCGAGGGCGCCGAGCCGCACCGGCACGTGGTCGTAATGCTGGCCGATGGCGTCGACGAGGACGAGGAAGCCGAAGGCGTGGAGGAAGTCGGCGCGGACGATGCCACCGGGCCTAAGGACGCTGCGACTGCGGACGGCATGCCCGAGTCCGACGGCATTGAGCAGGACTGATCCCATGAGCACCCCCGCAAAGGCGGAGGCCTCCGGGTCTGAGTCTCAGTCTCCGGCAGGTGCAGTGGAGCAGCCGACGGAGCAGATGCGGGCCATGTTCGGCCCCGCCTTCTACGCCACCGAGCACTTCGCCCAGATGCTGGCAGAGCAGGGTGAGTTGCGCGGGCTCCTGGGTCCGCGGGAGCTGCCCCGCCTGTGGACCAGGCACATCATCAACTCTGCGGCGGTGGTGCCGTTCCTGCCCGACCACGGCACGGTGGCGGACATCGGTACCGGTGCCGGCTTCCCGGGCGTGGTTGTGGCGCTGCTGCGCCCAGACCTCGACGTGGTGCTGGTGGAGTCGATGGAGCGCCGCACGCAGTGGCTGGAGGATGTGGTCGCTGAGCTGGACCTGGACAATGTCACTATCAGGCGTGCCCGCGCGGAGGAGTTGCGGGCCCGGTACGCGGCCGTCACCGCCCGCGCTGTGGCTAACCTCACAAAGTTGATTAGGATTACCTCACCTCTGCTGAAGCCCGGTGCCAGCCTGCTGGCGCTTAAGGGCGCGCGTGCCGAGGCCGAGGTGGACGAAGCCAAGTACGTCATCAAGCGTGCGCGGCTTGAGCCGGCCGTGATTCATGAGGTGGTAACGCCCGACGGCGAACTCACCAAGGTGGTGCAAGTGCGCCGACCGGCCTCGCGCTGACCGGCTGGCGTCGGCTTCTCACGTACACTGAAGCGGCCGAACAGGCGTGCGCGCCGGGATGTCGCTGTAGGAGAAGCAGATTGTCAGGATCATCCATCTTCGATCAGCTCCGCGCTGACCGCTCAACCCTGGATGAGGTTGCCGGGGGCAGCTTCCCCCGGCCCGAGCACACCCGCATCATCGCGGTGGCCAACCAGAAGGGCGGCGTGGGGAAGACTTCGACGGTTGTGAACGTGGCCGCCGCCCTGGCGGAGGCGGGACTGCACGTGCTGGTCATCGACGCCGACTCGCAGGGCAATGCCTCCACGGCGCTCGGCGTCGAGCATGATGAGGACCAGCCCTCCATCTATGACGTGCTGGTTGAGGGCGCGCGCATTGACCAGGTAGTCGTGCAGACCCGCTTCGCCGAGACGCTGTGGTGCGTGCCCTCGACCATTGACGTGGCCGCGGTCGAGATCGAGCTGATCAACTCCGCGCAGCGCGAGTCGCGTATGCGGCTGGCGCTGGAGGAGTTCCTGCGTGATCGCGAGGCGCAGGGACTTCCCCGCATCGACTACATACTGATCGACTGCCCGCCCAGCCTCGGCATTATGACCATTAACGCCTTCGTGGCTGCGGGCGAGGTACTCATCCCCATGCAGGCGGAGTACTACGCGCTGGAGGGACTGGCGCTGCTGACGCGATCAGTTGAGCGGATCGCTCAGATTCACAACCCTGAGCTGGCGGTGTCGATGATCGCGCTGACCATGTTCGACAACCGCACGACGCTCGCCAAGGAGGTCGAGGCGGAGGTGCGCACCTACTTCCCGCAGGCCACTCTCACGACCCGAATTCCTCGGTCGGTGCGTGTAGCGGAGGCACCGTCCTTCGGCTCACCGGTCGTGTTCTGGGATCCTCGCTCAACGGGCGCGGTCGCCTACAAGAAACTGGCCTTTGAGATCGCTGCACGCGCCGCCGTGATGTCGGCACAGGAGCAGGAGCAGCGGCAAGAATCCACGGAGGCATGACGATGGCTCAGAAGAAGCGCGGACTGGGGCGTGGCCTGCAGGCACTGATTCCGGATGCGCAGGCGGAGCATCCCGAGCGGCGGCCCTCGGATGTGTTCTTCCCCGATGCGCCTCGGAGCGGTGTCGGCGGTACGGCTGATGCAGCCGCCAGTGATGGAGTAGGCAAGGACACCCGGCGGCGCTCCGATGACATTGCCGCCACGCTGTTGGCGCCGTCTAAGCGTTCACGTCGATCCGGCGGCCGGGCACGGCACACGGATGCGGCGCGGGCCGGCGTCGGGGAATCGCGCACAAGCGAGCACTCCGACGTAGCTGCCCCGGCTGCGGGAGACAGCCCAGACGCCGGGAGGGCTGCGCCCGGATCAGCTTCTACGGCGTCGGCAGCCCCGGGCGCCGATGTTTCACGTGAAACATCGGCCGGGCCGCAGGCAGAGGACGGCTCCGAGGGTTTCGAGGCGGAGCTGGTGCCGGTTCCTGGAGCCACCTTCGCCGAGCTGCCGATTGAGGTAATCGTGCCGAACCGGCGGCAGCCCCGGCAGGTGTTCGACGAGGATGACATTGCGGAGCTGGCCAACTCGATCAAGGAGGTTGGCCTGCTTCAGCCCATTGTGGTGCGCCGCCTGGACGAGGCGGTTTCGCAAAGCGCGCAGGCCCGCACGCAATCCGCGCCGGCTTCCGGGACCGGCTCCGGAGACGGTGGCGCCGCGGAGCCTGTGGACGGGGATGAGACCGTCGTCTACGAGCTGGTCATGGGTGAGCGCCGCCTGCGTGCCGCCAAGGAGGCGGGGCTGGAGTCCATCCCGGCCGTGGTCAGGTACACCGCCGATGAGGAACTGCTGCGGGACGCGCTGCTGGAGAACCTGCACCGCGTCCAGCTGAATCCGTTGGAGGAGGCGGCCGCCTATCAGCAGCTGCTTGAGGACTTCGACTGCACCCAGGCGGAGCTGTCCGCCAAGATTGCCCGGTCCCGCTCCCAGATCTCCAACACGCTGCGCCTGATGAAGCTGCCTCCCCTGGTGCAGCGGCGTGTGGCCGCGGAGGTGCTGTCGGCAGGCCACGCTCGCGCCCTGCTCGGCCTCCCCGATGCGGCCGCTATGGAGCGCGTGGCTCAACGGGTTGTCGCCGAGGGACTCTCGGTACGCGCCACGGAGGAGCTGGTGGCGGTCTACGGAGAGTCGACGGAGGCCGTTCCCAGTGCACCGACGTCGTCGCGCAGCCGCAATACCCCATTGCCTGCCCTGTCCACCCGCCTGTCGGACGCCTTCGATACTCGCGTGAAGGTGACGCGAGGGGCCAAGAAGGGACGCATCACCATCGAGTTCGCCGGTGATGAGGATCTGGCCCGAATCGTTGAGGCCATGGCACCCGGAACCTCATTGGCTGAGGGCTGAGCATGCCACTGCGCGGCTG
>NZ_PIZD01000054.1:0-3134 GCF_010365615.1 Actinomyces sp. 565 | reverse complement strand
GGGCCGCGATGTTTCACGTGAAACATCGCGGCCCGCGACTATCCCCGGTAACGAGTAACCGGATCGATGTGTCAGCAGTGAACCGCCGGACTGTGCACCAGCCGGTCGTACAACTGCGGCAAGTCGCCAGCAGCCTTAGCGGCCATTGGGAACAGGGACATCTCGGTCATGCCCGGGATGACGTTAACGTCGATGAACCAGGGCTGACCGTTCGCATCGAGAATCAGGTCGGTGCGGGAGATGTTTCCCAGCCCCAGGGTGCGGTGCACGGTCACCGCCATCTCCTGGACGCGCTCCAGTGACTCGGAGTCCAGGCGGGCGGGAACGAAGTACTCGGAGCGGCCGGGGTTGTAGCGGGCGTCAAAGTCATAGCGACCCTGTGAGACGACTTCCACGGGCGGCAGCGCCCTGGGACCATCGCCGGTATCCACCACGGAGACGGCGAGCTCGGTGCCCTCGACGTAGTTCTCGATCAGGGCCCGCTCATCGTAGGCGAAGCAGGAAACCATGGCGGTGCGCAGCTCATCCGCGTCGGACGCATAGGAGACCCCCAGTCCGGAGCCGCCTTGATTCGGTTTTACGACGACGGGTAGGCCGAGGTGGCTGGCGACCACACCTAGTACCTCCTGGGCGCCAAGCTGGCTGAAGTACGCCTTGGGCAGGGTAACGGAGTCCGGTGTGAGTACGCCGGCAGCACGCACAGACGCCTTGGCGGTCGGCTTGAAGGAGGCGCGTTGACAGCCGTCGGAGTGCGTTCCGACGTACGGCAGGCCAAGGGCGATCAGCACGTTCTGCAGGCCGCCGTCCTCCCCGTGCCCGCCGTGCACCAGTGGCCAGACAACGTCGGGGCTGAATGCCTTGAGCGAAGGGATGGTGCGGGCGTCGACGTCGAGCATCACGACCGTGTGGCCCAGGTGCTTCAGCACACCCATGACCCGGTTCCCTGAACGCAGTGAGACCTCGCGTTCATGGCTGAGACCGCCGGCGAGGATGGCCACCCGCAGGAGTGCGGCGGTGGGGGTAGGTGCCTCCGGTGAGGCGCTGGTAGGTGTGTCAGGGGTTGTGGAGGTGTCAGGCATGGTGGCTCCTTGGTGTCGAATTGCTGGCATGCGGTGACCGGCTCAGACCTGATCCGGAGACGGCGCGGAGACCCCACCCGACGGGCGCTGACGGGCAGGACCGAAGAGATCGATTAGGTCTAGGTCGTGGGCAACTACTTCGGAAAGCCGACGCACACCTTCCCGGATCTCAACTGGCTCGGGGTAGCAGAAGGACAGTCGCATATGGTCGCGGCCCGCTCTTCCTCCGGCGTAGAAGGCGGTACCGGAGACGTACGCGACAAGGTTCGTGACGGCTCGCGGCAGCATCTCCTTGGCGTCTAGGCCCTCGGGTAGGCCCACCCAGACGTAGAAGCCGCCTTCGGGGACGTTCCACGTGCACATCGGCATGAACTCGGCGAGGGCGTCGACCATGGCGTCACGCCGCTTGCGGTACATGGTGCGGAAGTCGCTGATCTGGCTGCGCCAGTCGAAGTTGTCCAGGTAGGTCGAGATGGAGAACTGGCCCACCGAGCTCGGACACAGGATGGCGGCTTCGGAGGCGAGCTTCATCTTGTCGCGCACGGCGGGTGGTGCCACGGCCCAGCCGACGCGGTAACCGGGGGCGAAGATCTTGGAGAATGAACCCAGGTAGACGACGTCGTCGGGCGCCAGGGTCTTAAGCGCCGTGTGGGTGCGCCCCTGGAAGTCGAGTAGGCCGTAGGGATTGTCCTCGATGATGAGGATGTGGTGCCGGCGGCAGATCTCAATGACCTGTGGGCGCCGCTCCTCCGAGAGGGTGACGCCGGCCGGGTTGTGGAAGTTGGGCAGGCAGTAGAAGAACTTCACTCGACGACCCTGCCGCTCCAGGCCGGTGATGGCCTCTTCCAGCGCAGCGGGGATGACGCCTTCGGCATCGATAGGTGCCTGCTGGATGTCGGCCTGGTAGGTGGAGAAGATGGACAGGGAGCCGACGTATGTGGGCGCCTCGGTGAGGATGACATCGCCGGGGTCGATGAACAGCTCGGTGACGATGTCGACGGCCTGCTGCGAGCCGGTAGTGATGACAACGTCGTCGGCGTCGGCGTCGATTCCCTCTAGTGCCATAACCTCGGGGATCTGCTCCCGCAGGCGCGGCATTCCCTGACCGTTCCCGTACTGGAGTGCGCGGCCGCCGTCTTTACGGATCATGCGAGCGGTCGCCTCTGCCAGGGCGTCCAGTGGGAGGCCTTTCAAGTTGGGCATGCCGCCTGCCAGTGAGACCACCTCGGGCCTGGAGGCGACGGCGAACAGGGAGCGGGTCTCGGACTCACGTAGGCCGTACGCGCGGGTGGCGTAGGAGTCGAGCCAGGGATCCAGCCGGTTGCCTCGTTGTGGGTTCGTCTCGGTCACGTGATTTTCCCTCCCGGCGGGTGTGCTTTCGGGCAATAGTCTGCCACGCCGGCGGTATGCGGCGATGTTTCACGTGAAACATCGGGGTTGTGGGCTCTGTTCGGTGACTCTTGCCGAAGGCGCAAGGCCGCGCCGTGCTGCTACTTACCGCAGCGCCGTATCCCCTTGCAGCCTGCGGTGGTCTTAGGAGGATGTTTCACGTGAAACATTAACGGGCAGATCGTTGGTGTGGGCGGCTACGCACGGGAGGGGACCACGCCTGGCTCGAGCGCGAATCGGCACGGTGCGGCGTGACCGCGAATTCGGGGCGGTTCGTGCTCTGCGTATGGCGTGGCCGCACTAACGGTTGCGCAGGTGTACGCGCCGGGAGAAGTCCTGCGGGAGCCGGTGGTTCTGGGCTCGAGTGCCGGAACCTGCACCAACGCGGGCAAGTCACTCCTACGCGTGGGAAGACGGCCGGAAGTCTTGGTACGACGTACACCTGCTTGCGCGACGGTGGTCATCACCGGGACGCCACAGTGGCGACGTCCGCCACGGCGAGAGCTATCCCGGCGTCCAACCCCGCGATGACCACTACGACGATGACCACCGCGGCGAGAGCTGACCCGGCGTCCAACCCCGCAAAGGCCGCCCCCGCCGTGTACTCCCCGCGATGGCTGACACTGCGAGGGCTGCTGACCCGGCGTCCAACCCCGCAATGACCAC
>NZ_PIZD01000053.1:20425-49895 GCF_010365615.1 Actinomyces sp. 565 | reverse complement strand
CAAAACCCATGAGACTCAACCGTCCCAGAAGTCATGAGACTCAACCGTCCCAGAAGTGTGGAGACAGCACAGGCACCCCGAGGTACGAACCGTCACCAGAAAGTACGAACCGCCGGAGCCAACTGCCGAAGCGTCACGCATAGTGCCGAAGCGTCAGCCCGATGCCGCCCACACCAGCACGCCCTCACCCGTAAGCCGGCCTCGACAGCCCCGCGCTCTCAAACCGGAAGCGCCACACACGGGCACGGCTAACACGTTCCATCCGGCGGCCGCGCACAAAGCCGTAGCCGACGCGCCTGGCGGCGCGTCGGCTACGGCGTGCTTGTTCGTATCGGCTGCTACCCGGATCAGCGGGCGGCCACGACGTTGACCTCAAGCGGGGCAACAACGTCGGTGTGCAGTCGCACGGAGGCGCTGTGGCGACCCGTGGACTTGATCGGACGGACGAGCTCGATCTTGCGCCGGTCAATGGCCGGGCCACCGGCCTCCTTGACGGCGTCCGCGAGCTGTGCGGTGCTGACGGCTCCGAAGAGGCGGCCGTTATCACCGGAGACGGCGCTCACCGTGACAACGTTGCCCGACAGCCAGGCGCGGGCCTCCTGGGCCTGCTCCAGGGAGTCAATGGCGCGCTTGCGGCGGGCCTCCGCCATCTGGTCGATCTGGCGCTGAGCACCCTTGGTCCACGGGGTGGCCAGCTTGCGGGGCAGGAGGTAGTTCCGGGCGTAGCCGTCCTTGACCTCCACAACCTCCCCGGCTGCGCCGAGGTTGGTCACATCGTGCGTGAGAATGAGCTTGGTGGTCATGATCTGCGCCTCCTATCAGCGGGTCGAGCTCGTGTAGGGCAGCAGGGCCATCTCGCGGGCGTTCTTGATGGCCTTGGCGATCTTGCGCTGATCCTGCACGGAGACGCCGGTTACGCGGCGGGCGCGGATCTTGCCGCGGTCCGAGATGAACTTCCGCAGCGTGGCGGTGTCCTTGTAGTCGATGGTGCCGACCTTCACGGCCTTCACCGGTGCGATCTTCTTCTTCGGCTTACGAAGCTGGGGCTTCGCCATGGTGGTACTCCTTGGCTCGGGCGCCCGCTGGCGCCCGTGGGTCTATTGCGAGAATGATGCGGGGCGACGACCGCGCCCACGCGCCCGGTCGAACCGGGCGAAGAGTTGTGTTTGCGCGAATGCTGCGCAGTTAAGGAGACGTAGGTCAGAACGGGGGCTCGTCACCGAAGCTGGTGGCGCCACCGGTGGCCCAGGGGTCGTCCGCGGCGCCGCCGGCCGGGGCGTTGTAGCTGCCCTGCTGGCCGCCCTGGCTGTATCCGCCCTGACCGCCCTGGGAGCTCTGGTAGCCGCCCTGCTGGCCGCCACCCTGGTTGTATCCGCCCTGCTGGCCTGCGTTGTATCCGCCGCCCTGAGAGCCCTGGTTGAAGCCGCCCTGGCCGCCCCCGCGGGGCTGGCGGGTGACCTGAGCCTTGGCGTAGCGCAGCGACGGGCCGATCTCGTCCACCTGCATCTCCACCACCGTGCGGTTCTCGCCCTCACGGGTGGTGTATGAGCGCTGCACCAGGCGGCCCTGCGCGATCACGCGGGTGCCCTTGGTCAGCGACTCGGCCACGTTCTCCGCGGCGTCGCGCCAGATCGAGCAGCGCATGAACAGGGTCTCCCCGTCGCGCCACTCCTGGGCCTGCCGGTCGAAGCTGCGCGGGGTGGAGGCGATGGTGAAGGAGGCGACCGCCGCCCCCGAGGGCGTGAAGCGCATCTCGGGGTCCGCAGTCAGATTCCCGATAATCGTGATGACGGTATCGCCGGCCATTGCTTGTCTCCGTTCCGGTTAGGCGCTCAGGCCTCGGGGCGCAGCAGCTTGGTGCGCAGCACCGACTCGTTCAGCCCGAGCTGACGGTCGAGCTCCTGGGCGATCTCCGGCGTGGCGGTCATGTCAACCACCACGTAGATACCCTCGGACTTCTTCTTGATGTCGTACGCCAGGCGCCGCTTGCCCCAGACGTCGGTCTTGTCCACGGTACCCCCGTTGCTGGGGACGACCTGCAGCATCTTCTCGAGCGTGGGAGCGATGGTGCGCTCATCCGTCTCGGGTGCGAGGATGATCATGATCTCGTAATGACGCATGCTTAGTACCCACCTCCTCTGGTCTGAAGCGGTCACGGTCTCTCCGTGACAGGAGGGTGATGCGTTCGACCGCGCCGCCGCTTACGCGGGTGCGTACGCCGACGAGGCAGTCCGCCCGTCACCATACCCGAGGGCGCCGCCCGCCTTAAAGGCGACGACGGCGCCACTCGGCGTGTGGTGTGCCACGCTCCTTCACCCGGCTGCGGCAAGCGCCAACAAGCCGCGGCACACGCGCAGAGGTTGAGGTCATCCGCCCTGCTGGCCCCAGCCCTGACCCTGCCCCTGGCCCTGACCGTAACCATAGCCCTGACCCTGCTGGCCCCAGCCCTGACCCTGATCAGTCTGCTGGTTCTGGTCGCCCTGCTGGTTCTGCTGCTCTTGATTCTGGTCGTTCGGGTTCAGAGTGCCGCCGTTGTCGGTGTCCTCCTCATCGCCCTCATTCTGCTGGTCGGTCCCGGAGTCCTCGTCATCGTCCTCCTCGGTGGCCGTAGCCTCCTCGGTGGGCTCCGCACTGGGCTCCGCGGTGGGCTGCTCCACGGTCCCGGTACTCTCCTCCACCGGCGCCACCGGCGCGGGGGTGCCGTACAGGCCACCGGGGGTGTAGGAGCCGATCGTGCGCTCGGGGAAGTACTCGATCGGCAGCTCCGCGAGCGCCGTGGCCATGTACTCGGTGAAGATGTCAGCCGGGTACGTCGAGCCGGTGATCTCGCCGTAGTAGCCCCAGGGGGTGATGGACTCCTCCGAGCCGTCCTCCCCGGTCTGGTAGAGCGTCACCGCAGTGGCGATCTGCGGGGTGTAGCCGACGAACTGCGCCGACTTGTTGTCCGAGGACGATCCGGTCTTCGCGGCCACCGGCCGCCCCAGCGCAAGCGCCGTGGTCCCGGAGCCGGCATTGACCACCTGCTGCATGGCGTAGGTCGAGTCCGCCATGACGTCGTCGGAGAAGACCTTCTCCCCGTCGGTGGATCCGGTGTAGGCCACCGCGCCGGCCGGGTTGGTGACCGAGTTGACGATGTGGGTGTGGTGCTTAGTGCCCTGCGCGGCGAAGGTCGCATAGGCGGTGGCGATGTCGATCGTGTGGGGTGAGGCCGAGCCGAGCACGTTCTGCACGTAGGCGTCCAGGCCCAGGGTGTCCTCCGGATAGCCCGCACGCACCGCAACCTCGTTGGTGACCTCCGGGTCCACGTCCCGGTTGAGCTGGAGGTAGGTGGTGTTGATCGAGTAGGTGGTTGCCTTGACCAGGTCCGACCAGCCGTAGGAGACGTTCTGGTAGTTCTGGAAGGTGGCGCCGTCGATGACCATGGGCGAGTCGCCTACGTATCCGTTCGCGAGCGTGTCCCCGTTCTCCAGGGCGGCCACCAGCGCGAAGGGCTTGAAGGTGGAGCCCGCCTGGGCGACGGCGTCGGTGGAGGAGTTGACCTGGTTGGTCAGGTAGTCCTCACCGCCGTACAGGGCCAGAATCCCGCCAGTTGTGGCGTCAATGGACACCAGGGCCGCACGCAGGTTCGGCGAGGCCCCCTCGGGCAGGTTCTCGACGGCGGCAACGGCGGCGTCCTGGTCCTCCTTGTCGATCGTGGTGACGATCTTGTAGCCGCCGGTGTCGATGTCCTCGGCCTCCATGCCGGCATCGGCCTGGAGCTCGGCCCGCACCAGCTGCAGCAGGTACCCGGTGGGCCCGCCGTAGGTCTCCTTCGTCTGGGTGGCCACGGTCTCCGGCAGCTCAGCGGAGTCGTACTCCTCCTGGGTGATGTAGCCGTCCTCAAGCATGTAGTCCAGGACGCGCTGCCAGCGGGCGGCGGCCTGATCCGGGTCCAGGGCGGGGTCCCAGGCGCTGGGCGAGGGCAGGATGCCGGCCAGCAGCGCCGACTCCGACACCGTCATCTCGGAGGCCGGATGCCCGAAGAACGCCTCGGAGGCCGCCTCGATCCCGTAGGCACCGCGGCCGAAGTACACCGTGTTGAGGTAAGAGCCGAGGATGTCCTGCTTGCTCATCTCCCGGTCGATCTTGATGGCCATGATCGCCTGCTTGAACTTGCCGGAGTATGAGCTGGTGGTATCGACGTAGTAGTTCTTGATGTACTGCTGCGTCAGCGTGGAGGCACCCTGGAGGGAGCCGCCGCGCATGTTGTTGACGAAGGCGCGGACGATGCCCTTGGGGTCAATGCCGTTGTTGGAGTAGAAGGAGCGGTCCTCGGAGGCGACCACGGCGTTGCCCACGTAGTCGGGCAGCTGGGAGGCGTCGATGATCTCCCGGTCCACCTCCGCGAACTCGCCCATCACGGTGGTGCCGTCGGCGTAGTAAACGGTGGTGGTCTGCGCCTGGGCGAACTCGCTGGGCTCGGGCACCTTGATCATGGCGTAGGCGACGGCGAAGCCCGCCACCGCCATGACGATCAGGAGCAGGAAGCTGCCCAGGAGGAAGCGCCAGCTCGGCAGCCAGCGGTGAATCGGCCCCTTGCCGGCGCGCGGGTAGTTAAACCGACGCCGCCCCGAGGACGCCTGGTCGGCCCGGACCGCGGCGGTGGCGGGGTGCCTGGCGTTGCGCGGCTTTAGGACAGCGTTCTTACGGGGCTTGTTGACCCGCCCGGCGTTGGCCGCCTGGGCGAGCTTCCGGCCAGTGGGGCGGGCACCGCCCTGATTCGCGGAGTCTGCCATGCGCTCCTCTTCCTCTACGCAGCTTCATCCGGCTTCATCACATCACGTCAGGGCCGCCCGGGGCCACTGTTCGGGCTGTCAGATGCGTCTATTCCGCGCATTGCGCACCCAGGCACCGCCCATAGGCGCCTTCGCAGCCGCTGGGACAGGGATGGGACCGCGCTGAATCAGTGCCCGCGGCGAACGGTGCTGGTACCGCGCCTGCACCGCTGGTGAGATACGGGTATGAGCGCACGCACCGCCACTGCTCCCGCCGCGCAATCGCCAGCGGCCCCGTGGGCCCTGCCGGGAGTCGACGTCGCCGCCGGCCTGGGTACCGATCCCGCCACTGGCCTGAGCGCCGCCGACGCCGCGGCCCGGCTGGCCTCCGACGGCCCCAACGAGCTGCCCAGCAAGCCGCCGGTGCCGGCCTGGCGGCGCTTCCTCGCCCAGTTCGCCGACCCGCTGGTCTACCTGCTGATCATCGCCATCGTCATCTCGGCGGTGGCCTGGGTGCTGGAGGGCGCGCATGGCGTGCCCGTGGACGCCCTGGTGATCCTCGCGGTGATCACCCTCAACGCGGTGCTCGGCTTTGTGCAGGAGAACAAGGCCGCCGACGCCGTCGCCGCCCTGTCCGCCATGACCCAGGCCTCCTCCACGGTGCTGCGGGACGGGGCGCGCGTAGTCGTCCCCTCGGCGCAGCTGGTGGTCGGGGACGTGCTGATCCTGGGCGAGGGCGACCAGGTGGGCGCCGACGCGCGCCTGCTGAGTGCCGCCTCCCTGCGCGTGATCGAGTCCTCCCTGACGGGTGAGGCCGACGCCGTCTCCAAGAGTGCCGACGCCGTGGCCGCGGACGCCGACCTGGCCGACCGCACCGCCATGGTCTTCCGCGGCACCTCCGTGGCCCAGGGCTCCGGCCAGGCCGTGGTCACCGCCACGGGCGGCGCCACCGAGATGGGCGCCATCGCGCGCATGCTCGACGCCGTCGAGGACGAGGACACGCCCCTGGAGCAGGAGATCACCCGGGTGTCCAAGCTGCTCGGCGGCATCGTGGTGGTCATCGCCGTGATTGTGGTGGCCACCCTGCTGGCACTCGCGCCCGAGCGGGACGCGCAGTCCTTCATCGACGCCCTCCTGCTGGGGGTATCGCTGGCGGTGGCGGCCGTGCCGGAGGGGCTGCCGGCGATCCTGTCGGTGGTGCTGGCGCTGGGCGTGCAGCGGATGGCGCTGCACCAGGCGGTGGTCAAGAAGCTCAGCAGCGTGGAGACCCTGGGCTCGGCCTCGGTGATCTGCTCGGACAAGACCGGCACCCTGACCCGCTCGGAGATGACCATCCAGGAGGTGGCCACCGCCTCCGGCACCACCGTGGTCACCGGCATCGGCTACGAGCCCAACGGCGACGTAGCCCCCGACGCCGACCGTGACGGGCACCCTGACGACGAGCCGCTCGCGGGCGCGCTGCGCGATGAGGTCACCGTGGTCCTGTCCGGCGGGGCCATGGCCTCCGACACCGAGCTGGCCGAGGATGCCGGGGTCTGGAGCGTCGTCGGCGACCCCACCGAGGGATCCTTCCTGGTGGCGGAGCGCAAGCTCGGCACGCAGGGCAGTCGCGAGGGCCGTTTCACCCGGGTGGGCATGGTGCCCTTCACCTCCGAGCGCAAGCTCATGTCCGTGCTGTACACCGACGCCAAGCACGGCACCACCATCCTGATGGCCAAGGGCGCCCCCGACGTGCTCATGGAGCGCTGCACCCGGGTGCGCGTGGGCGAGGTCGACCAGCCCCTGGACGCGGCTGCGCGCGCGGAGTTCAACGCGCATATCGCAGACATGTCCGGGCGGGCCCTGCGCACCCTGGCGGTGGCCTACCGGGACCTGGACGCCGACGAGGCGGCCGCCGTCGCCACGGCGGGGACCGACGGCGTCTTCGACCACCTGGAGCACGGGCTGACACTGGCCGGCGTCGTCGGAATCATCGACCCTCCCCGCCCGGAGGCTGCCGCCGCCGTCGCCGAGGCACACCGGGCCGGGGTGCGCGTACTCATGATCACCGGCGACCACCCCGCCACCGCCGGACGTATCGCCGCCGACTTGGGCATCGCCGCGCGCGGGGCCCGCGTGCTCACCGGCCGGGAGCTGTCCGGCATGGATGACGCCGCGCTGGCGGACGCCGTCGGGAGGGTGAACGTGTACGCGCGGGTGGCGCCGGAGCACAAGCTGCGGATCGTCGGGGCCCTGAAGGCACAGGGGCAGACGGTGGCCATGACCGGCGACGGCGTCAACGACGCTCCCGCCCTGCGCTCCGCCGATATCGGCGTGGCCATGGGGGTGACCGGCACGCAGGTCACCAAGGAGGCCGCCACCATGGTGCTGGCGGACGACAACTTCGCCACCATCGTGGCGGCCATCCGGGAGGGCCGCCGGATCTTCGACAACATCCGCAAGTTCCTGCGCTACCTGCTCTCATCCAATATGGGTGAGGTGCTCACCGTCTTCGGCGGGGTGGTGCTGGCCGGCGTGATCGGGCTGACCGGACACAGCGAGTCCGGGGTGGTGCTGCCACTGGTTGCCACGCAGATCCTGTGGATCAACCTGGTCACCGACTCCGGGCCGGCCCTGGCGATGGGTGTGGACCCGAGCGTGGAGGACGTCATGGGGCGACCGCCACGCCGGCCTGACGAACGGGTCATTGACGGGGCCATGTGGCGCGGAGTGCTGCTGGTGGGCGCCGTCATGGCGGCCGCGACGCTCGGCACACTCGACATCTTCCTGCCCGGCGGGCTGATCGAGACCTCCCTGAGCGTGGACGACCTGACCACCGCGCGTACCGCCGCCTTCACCACCCTGGTGCTGGCGCAGCTGTTCAACACCGTCAACTCCCGCTCGGAGACGGTCTCCGCCTTCCGGCACCTGCTGGTCAACAAGTGGCTGTGGGGCGCGATCGCCCTGGGAGTGGTGCTACAGGTGGCGGTGGTGGAGGTGCCGCTGCTACAGCGGGCCTTCTCCACGGCGAGCCTGGACCTGGTGCACTGGGCGGTGGCCGTGGCCATGGCCTCACTGGTGCTGTGGGTGGATGAGCTGCGCAAGCTGGTGCGCCGGGCGCGCCTACACAACCGAGAGCACTGACCGCCCTCCACCACCGAGACCGGCACTTGTAACACACCGAGACCGGTAGAAGCGACGTGCCGAAATGGTGGTGTCAGGGGTGGTTGGTGCCACCGTTCACTCCGCCTCATCCTGATCCGCATAATCGGCCAGCAACCGCGCGGCCAGCCCACGCATGCGCGCCCGCAGATCACGCGGCTCAAGCACGCGCACGTCCCCTGCCAGGCGGGGCAGCGCCTCCAGGGCGTGGGAGACATCGGCGAAGACCACTCGCGCCCGCAAGGGCGGGCGGTCTCCTCCCGTGGACGCAGGAGTCTCGCCATCGACGACGGCGATATCCGTCTGCTCCCCGCCACCCTCGATCACCTCCGCCTTCACCAGGCTGCGCAACCGGCCTAGGGCGACAGGCCGCACCTCCAGGAGCGCGGGCAGAGGATGAAACCGGGAGCGGAAGCGCTCGCGGGCGGCATGCCACTCGGCGAGTAGATCGAACTGGACGTCTACAGGTTCTGCGGCGCCTGCAACTGCGACCCTCCCGAAGCCGGTCGACTTGCCGGATCCGTCCTCCGACCCCGCCGAGGCCGACCACGATTCCGCGCCGTCGGCCTCGCATGTCTCCAAATCGTCAATGCGGTCCAGGCGGAAGAAACGGGTCCCGTGCTCCGAGCGTCCCACCAGGTACCAGTCGGAGCCGGCACACAGCAGACCCAGGGCCGGGATGACCACCTCGCGGATCCTGCCCGACTCGCCCGCCGTGTACCGGAAGCGAACGCTACGTCCGTGCTCGACCGCCGCCAGTGCCTTCTTAAGCCACGGTCTCCCGCCGACGCCGGGCAACCACCCCTCGGGGTCGATGACCACCCGGGATCCGAACCACAGCACGTCTCCCGAGCTCTCGGATGATCCCCGTCCGGCCGCGGAGACGGCAACCTTGTCGAGCGCCCGGCCGACGGCGTCGTCGAGACCCAGGGCACCGGCGCCCGCTAGCGAGACGACCGTGGCCAGCGCCCGGGCCTCATCCTCATCCAGCCCCAGCAGGTCCGGGCGCCAGTGCGGCAGCAGGCTCACTCCGCCGCCGCGCCCCTGCTGCGTGTAGACCGGGACGCCGGCCGCTGACAGGGCCTCGACATCACGCATGACCGTGCGGACGCTGACTTCGAGGTAGTCGGCGAGCTCGGCGGCCGGCGTCGGCGCGGTGCGCCCGCTCAGCATCCAGATCATGCGCAGCAGCCGATCCGCGCGCATCTGCCCTCCCCATCCATGACAGAAGATGTCTGGTTTTTCGTTTCAGACTTGAGCCTAGCCGGTGACGGCGGGCCCTGCCCGCAGCCCCGGCCGCCGCCGAATACAGTCGCAGAAGGAGATCGCGATGAAAGCCGACCTCAGTGCCTATATCAGCTTCGCCGGACAGGCGCGCCAGGCACTCACCTACTACCGCGAAGCCCTGGGCGGAGAGCTGGACATTGAAACCTTCGCCGCCTGGGAGGTTCCCGCCGAACCGGGCCACGAGCAGGACGTGCTTTACGGCGTGCTGCGCACATCGGACGGCTTTGTGCTGCGCGCGACGGACCGACCGTTGTCAGAGGCGCCGGTGCAGGTGGGCTCCGCCGTCGCCCTGTGCTTGAACGGGCAGGAGCGCGAGCGCCTAATCGCCTGCTGGAAGGGCCTGTCCCGGAACGCACAGGTAGCCGAGCCCTTGGAGGAGACGCCCTGGGGAGACCTCAACGGGGTGCTCGTCGACCCCTTCGGTCTGCGCTGGATCTTCAACATCGGCGCCTCGGAGTAATGCGAGTGGGCGCGCCAGCGCGACCCTGCCGGACGCACAGCGCTCAGGCGACTGTCTCAATACCCGCCGAGTTGAGCAGGTCCCGCACGGTCATCGCCAGGGGCCGGGGCAGAAGACCAAGCTCCTCGCGGGCCCGCCGACTGGAGACCGCTGGGTTGTCGGCCAGGGCGCCGAGCGTGGCCGGGGTGAACACGTCGGTGCCGAGCCGACTACCCACCGCCTCCCCGAGGGGCGCGAGCGGCCGCGCCCACTCCAGGGGGAGCGCCAGGCGCAGCGGAGGTCGACCGGCCAGCACCGCTCCGAGGGACATCACGGTCACGAGCTGCGCGCGTATGCCGCTCAGCAGGTAGGAGCGTCCCGACCTGCCCCAGTCAAGGGCCACGGCGATACCGGCGGCGACGTCCCGCACGTCCACCCAGTCGAAGCCGCCCGCAAGCGTCGCCGTCCGGCGTCCCCGCGCCGCGGCAAGGATGAGAGAGTTGACACGCGATCCGTGATCGACGGGGCCGATGATCCCCGTGGGCAGGCAGATCACCGCATCCAGGCCCCGCGCCGCCTCGGCCAGCACCGCCCGCTGACCGACGGCCTTGGAGCGGTCGTAAAGCGGGCGGCCCGCGCCCGCCAGTGGCGTCGTCTCGGTGATGACTCCACCCGTGGAGCAGTCCAGGGCGTGGATTGAGGAGCAGTGCACCATGCGTATGCCACGGCGCCGGGCCTCGGCCGCCACCAGCGCCGGGCCGCGGGTGTTCAGCTGCCAGGCCGCGGGGTCGCGGCGCCACAGGGTGACTCGCGCGGCGAGGTGGACCACGGCGTCGCAGTCCTCCATGGCCTCATGCAACTGCCGGGGGTCCAGCACGGAGCCGGTGACCCACTCGACGCCGACTGGCGGAGCGGCGTCGGACCCCGGAGGGTGCGGCCCCATGGCCCGTACCTGCCAGCCCGCTGCCGCGAGCCGCGGCAGCAGGTTCAACCCGAGGTGCCCGCCGCCGCCGGTCACAAGAACACGCTTCACCCCTCAAGTGTCTCGCAAAGGTCACGTTGAGGCCACCCCTGCGCACCTATTGACCTGTCCTATGCGGGCCTCACCCCAGACCCGGCAGGTCGGCCACCTCGCGGGGCCGGTCGCCCAGCGCCCGCACACCAGTCCGGTAGGCCAGCGCCACGCACCACACGAAGCCCACCAGGGTCACCTGAACCGCCCGTGACCAGCCGACGTCGGGCAGCACCAGCACGGCCACGCCGGCCGCCACGCACTCGGCGGTGTTGAACAGCACGTCGTAGATGGAGAAGGCGCGCCCGCGGTAGGCGTCGGCGGTGTCGCCCTGGACGATGGTGTCGACGGCGATCTTGGCGCCCTGCACGCCCACGCCGAAGATGAATATCCCCGCGGTCATGACGGCCTGCCGGTAGGTGGCCACAACCAGCAGCTGCCCGATGCTGCCGCCGAGCAGGCACATGACGATCCAGGTCGACGGCGCCACACGCTCATGCGCCAGGGGGGTGAGCACCACCGCCAGGCCATGGCCGGCGACCATGGCCCCCATCAGGGTGGCGAAGATGGCGAGCCCCGTGTCGGCGTCCTCGGGGGCGGCGAGCAGGTTGCGGGCGGTCAGGATCATGGTGATCACTTGCATGCCGTACACGAAGCGGTGCAGCGCCATGGTGGTCAGTGCCAGGCCGGGGGTGCCGCGGCGCACCAGGTAGCGCACCGCGTTGACGAGATCGCCCGCGGTGGCCGCGAGCGCGACGCCTAGGCCGTCGTCGGCGGGCCTATCCGGGCCGAGCTGTCCCGCGCCGAGCCGGGTCACCACCCCGGCGGCCAGCACGTACAGCACCATGGCGCTCAAGAGGCTGGCGGTGTCCTGCGCGGTCCCAGCCGGCAGCGCCAGCCGCAGCACGAAGCCGATGACCGCGCCGAGCGCGGTGGCCGCGCCGCCCAGGGTGGGCACGATCGAGTTGGCGGTCAGCAGCCGCCGGTGGTCGATAATCTGCGGGAGCCCGGCCGACAGCACCGACAGCAGGAAGCGGTTGATGCCCAGCGCCACCAGCACCAGCACATACACGGCTGGTCCTATGCCCCAGGCCCGCAGCGCCAGCGTGGTCAGTGCGATCACGCCGGCGCGCGCCAGATTGCCGTACAGGAGGGTCTGCCGACGCCGCCAGCGGTCGATGAATGGCCCGGTGAAGGGGCCGACGACGCTGAAGGGCAGCAACATGACCACCAGTGCCGCGGCCACGCCCGCGGCACTGGTCATGTTCTGCGGCTGAAAGAAGAACAGGGTGGCCAGGCCCGCCTGCACCATGCCGTCGCCGGTCTGCGAGACCAGGCGCACCCCCAGCAGGGTCCGGAAGGCCGGGACGGAGGCGAGGTCCTTGAGGTCGTCGGTCAGGCGCATGGGTCAAGACTTCCCCATGCGAGCGCCGACGACGGTTAGCGTCCGCTGTGAAATCCGGCGACTCGCGCGGCCTCCCCAGCGCACGGGAGCTCACCGGCACACCCGTGTGCCAGCGCGTAGGGCGAACCGTACGCCCGCGCTTGCGGGTTGACAGGCCATCCCCCGGCGGTTAGTCTCACTGTCGCACTTACTAAATAGTAAGTAACTCGCCTTGGCGAACACAGCCGTTCGACGAAAGGGCCCACGCACATGGCACAGCAGCCCGCGCACGCCACCGAGAATGACACCTCGACCCCATCCAACCTCGCACCCGACACCGGCTTGCCGCTGCCACGAAGCGCGATGGTGCGCTTCGGCATCGGCTTCCTCTGCATCTCCCTGCTTTGGGCGACCGGCCTCAACACCATCGCCGCAGTCCTGCTGCCGCAACGCCTGAAGGACATCGGCGTCGACAACCCCACCGCCCTGCTCGGCACCATCTCCGCGGTGACCGCCATAGTGTCACTGTTCTCCAACCTCATCTTCGGCAACCTGTCCGACCGCACCCGCTCCCGCTTCGGAAAGCGCAGCCCCTGGGTCATCAGCGGCGGCGTACTCGGCGGCCTGTGCCTGTTCGCCATCGGCATCCTCACCAACGCCGGCCTAATCACCCTGGTGTACTGCGTGTGCATGGTGGGCCTGAACATGATGCTCGCCCCGGCAGTGGCCGTGCTGTCCGACCGCGTGCCCGAGACGATCCGCGGCACCATGTCCACCTTCTGGGGAGTCGGCGCCTCCATCGGGTACCCGATCGGCGCAATCGTCGGTGCCCGCTTCATCTCCGAGTCCGGCGCCGCCGTCTCCGGCTTCACCCTCGGCGGCATCCTGATGGGCATCGCCGGCATCTTCGCCGTTCTGGTGTGGCCGCGGGAGCGGTCCTCCGTGAATGAGGCCTCAGACGCCGGCACCCTGAAGGACCTGCTGGTCTCCTTCATCCCGCCGATCCACGGGGCGGCCGACTTCTGGAAGGCCTTCATAGGCCGCTTCACGATGCTGGTGTCCTACCAGATGATCAACGCCTACCAGCTGTACATCATCCAGGACTACCTGGGCCTGTCCACCACGCAGTCCGCGGCCACCGTGACACTGATGTCCACCATCACGCTCGTGGTCGGCCTGATCGGCGGCTTCATCGGCGGCCCGCTCTCCGACCTCCTGCACCGCCGCAAGGTGCCGGTAGTCATGGCCTCCCTGTGCTTCGCCCTGGGAGTTGCCATGCCCTGGATTATGCCGACCACTACGGGCATCTACCTGTTCGCCTTCATCGCCGGCTTCGGCTACTCGGTGTACAGCTCCGTGGATCAGGCCCTGAACGTGGACGTGCTGCCCAACCCCGAGACTGCGGGCAAGGACCTGGGCATCCTCAACGTCTCCACCACTCTGGGCCAGATGTCCGGACCGGTGATCACCTCCGCGATCGTCACCGCCACCGGCGCGTACACGCTGGTGTTCCCCGTGTCTATCGCCTGCGCCGTCGTCGGCTGCTTCTCCATCCTGGCGATCCGCTCGGTGCGCTGAGCACAACCCAGCGCGGCCGACCGGGGTGTTCGTCCCCCGGCCGGCCGTGCCTTGCCGTCGCCGTCCGCGACAGACGACCGCCGTCCGCCTCCCTGCCACCTGTAGAACCGCGCAGTCTCGGCAATCCGTAGTCGCGCCGTCGGCGCTGCGGGAGCGCTTGCCCCACTCTCGGGGCAGTGGGCCGCCCAGTAGGATCGGCGCATGCCGCCATCGTCCTCCGCCAAACGCCACCGCATGACCGCAGCCGAGCGGCGCGAGCAGATCGTGGAGGTCGCCACCGAGATGGTGGCCAAGCACGGGTTCAACGGGCTGTCGCTGCAGGAGGTGGCCGACGCCGTCGGCATCACCCAGGCGGGGCTGCTGCACTACATCGGCACCAAGGACGGCCTGCTGGAGCTGCTGCTGGATGACCGCTACGACCGCCAGGGCACCCCGCAGGACTTCATCGACTCCGGCGACCCTGCCGCCACCCACCCCGAGGGCATCAGCCTGCCGGCCTACTTCCGCTACCTGGTGGCCTTCAACGAGGCCCGCCCGGCGCTGATGGAGCTGTACATGACGCTGGGGGTGGAGGCAACCGACCCGCGCCACCCCGCCTACGAGCGCTTCATCGACCGGCCCGACCAGGTGTGGGACTACTACTCCACCTTTACCTGGCGGCTGCCACCCGAGGTCGTCGCGGCGGGAGGCTGGGAGAGCATGCGGCCACTGGTTGAGCTGGCGATTGAGGCGATGGACGGGGCGCAGATCCGCTTCTTCCGGCGCCCGCCCATCTCTCTGACCGAGGAGTGGGCGCGCTGGGAGGCAGTCCTGTTCCCCTCCCCGGTCTGGGACGACTACCGCTAGCACTTCCCCATGCATTGCACGACCCCGGGGTACGTTTTACGACCCCGGGGTGGTCGTGGAACACACCCCAAGGTCGTAAAACGTCACCAAGGTCGTGGAATGCCTGCGCGCGGCTCAGGCCAGCGGCTTGGCAGCCACCTCCACGTGCTCGGCGGGCACCACCACGGTCACCAGCGAGTCGGCCGGGGCGGTGAAGGACACGTTCTTGTTCCCCACGCCCACCACGAAGGCCTGCGGAGTGGTCATGTCATTCTGGGCGGCCACCACCACCGAGCCGTCGGGGTTGTGGAAGGCCAGCAGGTTCTCATACCCCGTGTAGGACAGCGCCGGCACGAAGCGCGCGCCCGGCTGCACGAAGCCGGACAGGTGCCGCAGCACGTAGTACTCGTAGGTGAAGCGACTCTTGCCGGTGGCCGGGTCCACGGTCACCAGGGAGTTCTGGCTCCAGCCCCAGCGGGAGACGCCGCCCTCGTCCAGCGCCAGGTTCCAGTAGTCGTAGACGCTGGCGCCGTTGTTGAAGTAGTGGCGCATCATCGTCCAGGCGTAGCGGGCGTAGCGCCAGTCGTTCTTGCCGTCGCCGCACTCCTGCTCGGACTGGTAGATCTTCAGCTCCGGGTGGTTGTGGTGGACGAAGGGCACCGCCCGCTTGCCATCCCACTGGAAGCCGACGCCGGCGATGTGCGGGCCCACCTCCGGATCGGCCAGGACTTTCTCTACCATAGTGTCGTCCGGGCGCTCCATGGTGCCGAAGAAGACCTTCACGCCGCGCCGCTCCATCTCGGGGACCAGGTGCTTCAGGAAGGCGATCAGTCCCTCCGGCGTCCAGGTGCAGGCAGGGTAGATCTGGGCGGAGTTGAACTCGTTCTGCGGCATGACCATGGAGATGTCGATGCCGCGCTCGGCGTAGGCGTCGATGAACTTGCCGAAGTAGCGGGCGTAGGCGTCCAGCACCTCCTCGGTGAGAATCAGCCCGTCGGTGCCCTCCTCGATCTGGTTGTCCGGGGACAGGCCGTTGTCGAAGGCGGTCTGCTCGCTCATCGGGTTGGGGGCGGCGCAGGCATAGTGCTTATTGCGCTTGAACCAGGACGGCGGCCCCCAGGGGGAGGCCCACAGGGTCAGGTCGGGCCGGTGGGCCTTTGCGGCCTGGATGTAGGGCACCAGGGTGGCGTCGTCGTGCTCGACGCTGAAGTGCTCCAGGGCGAAGTCGCCGTCGACCTCGTCGTAGGAGTACCAGTCGGTGGCGAAGTCGTTAGCGCCCACCGGCATGCGGCACACGGTGAGGTTGGTGCCGACGCCGGGCGCGAAGACCTGCCGCAGCACCTCGCTGCGCTCGGCCTCGGACAGGCGGGACAGCGCCACCCAGCCGAGCTCGTTGAAACAGACGCCGAAGCCGTCGATCTCCTGTGCGGGTGCGTCCAGGCGCAGGAAGGCGCCGGGGAAGGTCTGCATCGGCTCGATGGTGACGGGCGTTTCCGGGGTGAACCAGGGGTCGGCCTCGGTGGTGGCGTAGAACTGGAAGCCGGCGGCGGGGGTGTTGGCGGGGCTGGTGTCGGTCATGGGGTTCTCCTAATGGTGCGGGTTTTGTGCTTCGTTGCGGTTTGCCCGGGGCGGCTCAGGCCTCGACGGCGAGGACGCTCCAGGCGGGGATGGCCACGGTGGTGCCGGCCTCTAGGCGAGTGCCCGGGGCGGCGACGGTTCCCAGGACGTCCTCCCCGCCCTGCGGCAGGGTGGTCTCGACGGCGTCGCGGGAGTAGTTCAGGAAGTAGCTCAGCCCCCGGCCGCGGCCGTTGGTGCCGCGGCGCACGGTGACGGTGCCGGCCAGGTCCTGCGCCCAGTCGGTCACGCCCGCCCGCTCTGCCACCAGCCGCAGCACGGCGCGGGTCAGCGCCGGAGCGGTCATGGTGGCCAGGTGGGTGATCGAGCCCGCACCGACAGCGCGGGTGGCGACCGCCGGCCCGGACCAGGCGTGGTGGTCGTAGGCGGCGAGCACCTCCACCTCGGCGTCGCCCTCGCGGGCGTCGGCGTCGACGGGGGTGAGCAGCTCCATGAAGGTGGAGGCAGCCAGCTCTGCCGGATCTGTCGGGCCGACCGCGACGCCGTCGTCCAGGGCCGCGGCGAGCGCTCCCACCGGGCGCAGGGCGACGCCGTCGGGGCGGGTGAACTGGTCGGTGCCCAGGCCCAGCAGGCCGGACAGGCCATGGGGCTGGCGGTCGGTGAAGACCTGCAGGTTCTCGTCGGCGACGCCGGTGCGGAAGGTGGTGACCAGGTGGCCGCCGCCGGCCACATAGGCGCGTAGGGCGTCGGTGGTGGCCTGGGGGGTGACGTACAGGGCCGGCGCGACCAGTACGGCGTAGCGGCCCAGGCGCTCGACGGGGGCGTCGGCGGGGACGACGTCGACCTCCAGGTTCAGGTCGAACAGGGCGTCGTAGAGCCAGCGGAAGACGTCGTTGTAGTTGGCGCCGCCGCCGGCGTACTGGCGGGGGAAGCCGGCCTCGAGGCTGAACCACTCCAGGGCGGTGTAGGCCTCGTTGGAGACCATGATGGCGATCCGGTTGTGCTTACGCAGGCCGGTGAGGGATTCGGCATGCTCGGCCAGTTCGCGGCCGATCGTGACGGCCTCCCGGTAGGTGGGGTTGGGCGTGTAGTCCTGGCTGAGCAGGCCCTTCCAGTAGGTCTCGAAGGAGTTGTGGATGGAGCCCCAGTGCCAGTACATGACGCCGCAGGCGCCGGAGGCGAGGTGGGAGTATGCCTGCAGGCGCAGCTGGCCGGGGTAGGGCAGCCAGCCCATCTGCCCCTGAGCCTGCGTCTCGATCACCAGGTAGGGGTCGCCGTCCTTCAGGGAGCGGGAGATGTCGCCGCCGAAGCCGATCTCCCTGCCGGTGAGCTGGTCCTCGCCGGGGTGGTAGATGTCGACGCCGGCCAGGGTGACGGCGTCGGCGGCCCGGAAGTGGTCGACGGCGGGCTGGATGCCGAAGGAGTAGCCGCGCCACTCGTAGTCGAAGTTCTGGGTGACGAACTGGTCCTCGCGGCGGTACTCATCGACGATGGCGCGCTGCCAGGCGAGGAAGTCGGTGACCAGGCCGCGGCGGAAGGCGTCGAAGGCGGCCGCCAGGGAGCCGTTGATGGTGCCGGTGACGTCGGGGAAGTCCTCCCAGGCGTTCACGCGGTTGGACCAGTAGTTCAGGCCGAACACCGAGTTCAGAGCGTTGAGGCCCTCCTGCCCGGCGCCGAAGCGCTGCTTGAGGTGGTCGACGAAGGCGCGCTGGATGTCGGCGTTGGCGGCGTCGTAGTACTTGGTCTCGTTGTCCAGTTGGAAGCCGACCACATGCGGGCGCGGCGCGGTGTGCTCTACCAGGGCGCGGATGGCGGCCTCGGCGTAGTGGCGGTAGGCGGGGGCGAGGATGTTCATGTTCTGGCGCGGCCCGTACTTGTTGGGGCCGGCGGCGGTGACACCGAGGACCTCGGGGTGGCGGGAGGCCAGCCAGGTGGGGATGGCGGCGGTGGGGGTGCCGATGATGACGTCCAGGCCGTGGCGCTGCGCGGCGTCGAGGGCGCGGTCGATGTGGGTGAAGTCGAAGACGCCGGGGGCGGGGTTCCAGGTGCCCCAGGTGAACTCGGCGATGCGGATCGTGGTGAAGCCCGCCTCCACCATCATCTGCATGTCGCGTTCGAGCCGTTCGGGGCCCGCGGCGGCGGGGGTGTACTCGTCGTAGTAGGCGGCTCCGAAGATGAGCCGGTCCGAGTGCTGCGTCATTGTGCCCTCCTGCGCGGCGCCGTCGCCGCTTATCTAGTAGTTACTAGATAGTAGATCAGATGGGTGCGGAGCGGAAGGGCCGGTTCCAGTGGAAATCACCGGGCAGGCGCGGCTCACAGACGGTAGAAGTGTCCATCTCTCGCCACTTTGCGCTCTTCATCCACCGCACAACGTCAGCTCCCCGGCATTTGCCCAGGTCAGAGCCGGTATCCATTAGCCCCGCGGTTGCGTGACTGGTGAAAGTGTGGAGAGATGGACACTTTTCCCGGTGGCCTTGCTAGGCGCAGCCACGTTGCAGAACGCAAGTGCCCCCGCTCAAGCCGAGCGGGGGCACCGCCGACGCCTCAGGCGGCGGGCTCGATGGCGCGGGCGGACAGCACGCCGTCAATGGCGCGCAGCTGGTCGAGCACGTCCTCACCGAGCTCGCCCTCGACGTCCACGAGCGTGACAGCGAGGTCACCGCGGGAGCGGTTGAGGAGGTTAGCGATGTTCTGGCCGCGCTCGGCCACCAGGGTGGAGACCTGGCCGACCATGTTGGGCACGTTCTGGTTGACGATCACCAGGCGGCGGGTGCCGGGCTCGCGCGGCAGCACCGCCTCGGGGAAGTTGACCGAGTTGTGAACCTGGCCGTCCTCAAGGAAGCCGCGCAGCTCATCCACGGCCATGACGGCGCAGTTGCGCTCGGCCTCCTTGGTGGAGGCGCCCAGGTGGGGCAGCGAGATGCACTTGGGGTGCTTGTGCACGGCGGTGGAGGGGAAGTCGCACACGTAGCCGCCCAGGGTGCCCTCGTCCAGGGCGGAGACGACCGCTGCCTCATCCACGATCTCAGCGCGTGCGAAGTTCAGCAGCACCGCCGTCTCCTTCATGATGGCGATGCGCTGAGTGGAGACCAGGCCGCGGGTGGACTCGATCAGCGGCACGTGCACGGTCAGGATGTCGGCGCGGCGGAACACCTCCTCCATGGATTCGGCGCGCTCCACCTCGGCGCTCAGGTGCCAGGCGTGCTCCACGCTGATGCCGGGGTCGAAGCCGACCACGTTCAGGCCCAGCCCGAGCGCCGCATTGGCGACCTGCACGCCGACGGCACCCAGGCCGATCACGCCCAGGGTGCGGCCGGGCAGCTCGAAGCCGACGAACTGCTTCTTGCCGGCCTCGACGGCGCGGGCGATCTCGGCGTCGTCACCGGTGAGCTCGTGGGCGAAGCGGGCGGCCGGGATGAGGTTGCGGGAGGCGATGAACAGGCCGGCGAGAACCAGCTCCTTGACGGCGTTGGCGTTGGCGCCGGGGGTGTTGAACACCGGGATGCCGCGCTCGGTCATGGCGGCGACGGGGATGTTGTTGGTGCCGGCGCCGGCGCGGGCGATCGCCATCACCGAGTCGGGGATCGGCACGTCGTGCAGCTTGGCCGAGCGCACCAGCAGGGCGTGGGGCTCGGTGACATTGCCGCCGACGTCGTAGCGGTCGTCGGGGAAGCGGGACAGGCCGGCGCCGGAAATGGCGTTGAGGGTCTGGATGCGGAACTGCTTGGTCATGGCTGTACCTTCTCCTGGGTTCTGCTGAGCTTCCGGCGGCGCCGTCAGGCGCGGGTGCGCTCGAACTCGGTCATGTAGTCGATCAGGGCGGTGATGCCGTCGGCGGGCATGGCGTTGTAGATGGAGGCGCGCATGCCGCCGACGCTGCGGTGCCCCTTGAGGTTGGTCAGGCCGACGGCGTCGGCGCCAGCGAGGAACTCGGCGTCGAGGGCGGGGTCGGCCAGGGTGAAGGGGATGTTCATCCAGGAGCGGGAGCGGGCCTGAACGGGGTTGTTGTAGAAGTCCGAGGCGTCGATGGCGGCGTACAGGCGCTCGGCCTTGGCGCGGTTGCGCTCGCCCATGGCCTCCAGGCCGCCGGTGGACTCGATCCAGTGCAGGATCAGCCCGAGCAGGTAGATGGAGAAGGTGGGCGGGGTGTTGAGCATGGAGTCGGCCTCCGCCATGACCTTCCAGTCCCAGATCGCGGGCACGTCCTCGCGGGCGCGGCCGAGCAGGTCCTCGCGCACGACGACGATCGCCAGGCCCGCCGGCCCGAGGTTCTTCTGAGCGCCGCCGTAGATGACGCCGAAGCGCTCGACGTCGATGGGGCGGGAGAGGTAGGTGGAGGAGAAGTCGGCCACCAGGGGGACGTCGCCGGCGTCAGGGATGTAGGGGAACTCGACGCCGCCGATGGTCTCGTTGGGCGTGTAGTGCAGGTAGGCGGCGTCAGCGGGGACGGTGAAGGAGCCGGGCTCGGGGGTGGTGGTGTAGGCGGAGGCGGCCTCGTCGGCGACGACGCGCACGTCCACGCCCTGGCGGCCGGCCTCCTTGATGGCCTTCTTGGACCACTGGCCGGTGTTGAGGTAGGCGGCGGTGGCGCCGCGGGCGGCCAGGTTCATGGGGATCGCGGAGAACTGGCCGGTGGCGCCGCCGGCGAGGAAGAGGACGCGGTAGCCCTCCGGGACGCCGGCGACGCGGCGGAAGGCGGCCTCGGCGTCGGCGGCACAGGCGACGAAGTCCTTCCCGCGGTGGGAGACCTCCAGCACGCTCATGCCGGAGCCCTGCCAGTCGGTGAGCTCGGCGGCGGCCTGCTCGAGCACGGGCAGGGGCAGTTGTGCGGGGCCTGCGGAGAAGTTGTACACGCGCATGGCTCCACGATAGCCGGGGCGTGGGGCGCGGCCGTAAAGCGTCTCATGGGGCGGGGCTGCCTCCGTCCGGCCCGTCGCCGCCCGGCCGGCCCGTCCCAGCCCGTCCGGCCCGTCCTAGCCCGACCCCGAAGTCGTCTGCTACGCCGGTTCGGGGTTAACAACGCCAGTTAACGGCCTGCTGTATACCTCCCAGCCCTTCAGCAAGCCGTTAAGTAGCGTTGTTAACGGGAAAGGGGCGTAGCAGACGGCGCCGCGGGCACGATCACCACGGCCGACAACGCCCGCTGCAGCCAACGCCTACTTCCCGTCACCTGCCGCCGACGCCGCCCTACAAGCATCCTTTGCGCTCCGCAGTGGGTGCATAGAGTCATGCCAACGCCGGAGGCTAGCCCCCGGTCAGCCGGACGCCAACTGTCACCGTGCCGGATGGACTGGCCACTGAGCTGCATCAGCGCGTGTCATCCGCCGTATACACCGATCACGGTACCGCCCTCGTAAACGGGCTTCGTGAGCTAGTCAACCGCGCCTCGTCTCCCGAGGCAGTGCGAACATCTCGCCAGCATCCACTCGCGACGGTCGCCGCAATCGGCCTTGATCGAACCACCTCGAAGCAATCAAATGCCGATCTCGACGGCGTGGACGGGAACTTGCAATTCGTTCGCAATTGGCGTGTATAGGTCGACGTTCTGCTCACGGGTAGTGAGCGAAATTAGCAGGGCGTACCGCACCGAGACGTCGCGTCTGTCCTGACGACGGTTGTTCTTCCACCATCCACCCACTGGATACACCGCCACGTGGTTACAAGCGGCTAGTTCCGCACCAGTTCCAATCCACTCATCCTGGTGCAGCGAGCCGTTGTTACGTGCCTGCGGGCCAAGGAACCAGCGGCCTGCGAAACTCGAACTTCTACTGCGCAGTTCGTGATCCTCATCATCGCCGGCTTGCCTGTTAATCCTCCTGAGGAACTCCTCGCTGTTCTCCGTTGGCCCCTGGAGATCAAAACGCAGTCCATGGGAAGCATATCCGTACTTACCCCTCCATCCACGTCTGGTCGCAGAGGGCTCGATGAAGTACGAGAGCGTCAACCGCAACCGCACTTCGCTCGAACCAAGATCCCGCAACACCTCTCGAGGCCACGGGAGCGTATGGAGTCGCAACTCTCTAATCGTGTAATCTTCGCTAAGCGGTTGGAACTCATCCTGGACAACCATCGTGACGGCGGTCCGCGATGACGAGAGCACTGATTCCTCGGTTGGGACGCCCCATCCGTACCGTCGCAGCAACCTGGCACGCTCGCCCTTATTCTTCGCAAGATCCATATTGTTAAGCATTGTCCGCGTCCAGGCGGCCTCGTGGACGAGAAGACCGCGGACCGTCTCCGGCCAGTAAGCCGGATAGCGGGCCATCGCCAGAGCCGCGAGCCGTGCCGCCTGGGCGGTGGCCGCACTAGTGGCATTAGCGGACGTCAGGGCGACGTCATTCCGGACTCCGGTGGACCTCAGGGAGAGCATCGGGTGTATTGGTTCGTGGTTATCATGACCATCGGTGAGGACGTTACCGCCTTCAAGGCAAATCTCCGGCTTAATCGGCCACTGCCTGTCCCCGAAAAGCAGAGAAGTGCGACTGTGTGGCGATAACTCACCGGCCGGCACCAGCGGGCGGTAGTCTCGATAGTCGAGTTCATGATCGCCTGGACGTGAATCAAAGTCCGTAAAGGCACCTACGGTGAGAGCATTCCAAGACTGCCCCGGATCCTCAATTGGCGAAAGTTCTGAGTTCGTGAGCGGATCATCGCTGTACTCATCGACATTAGCGGCGGATACAATTATAAGCCGCGCCATATTCCAGTCGGGTTCAGAGAGCAGGCTGATCGAGGTATCCTGCACAACCACGCCGGTACCTGCAGCAAGGGCATCAACCGCAGCCGACCAGAGCGTTGGCGTTCCTGGCTCGGCATCAGGTTTGGCACTGATAGGCATGCAGTAGGCGCGTCGGCGCTGACCTGTGATCTCCGGGATCTCCGGGCGCGACACGGCCTCAATGGTCGCACTCGCATAGTCTCGTTGATTTTTGCGCTCAGGGCGATCTTGCGAGTTTCCAGTCAGGAACCTCACGGACTCCAGCCGATGCTGCAGCTCGATATTCTGTGACCCGAGTAGATAGTCCTCCAGATTCGTTCCATATAGCGCGATTCCCGCCATCGATGTACCGTGCCCATTGCGGTCACCACCGTCAGAGCCGATGATTGAGTGAACGTCGGTGCTTGACAGCGATCCTCCGATCAATTTGTGCCCCCGAAACACACCCGTATCTAGGTGACACACCGCTGGCGCATCATGCGCCGCCGGCCTCAACCTATCCACGAGGTCGACAACAAGTTCTCTCTGTTCTTCATCGTTAAGGTCCTCGGTTGTTTCTACTATGAATGAGGGGCTGCGGATTTCTGTCAACGGCAGGCCGGTCGCGGTGAGGGATTCAAGCTGTTCCCACGTCGCACACACGTATAGAATCCCGGCACCGCCAACTCGGGTCCGTCGATTGAGTGTCTTGAACTCGTAGGCCTTTAGGACACGCTCCAGCATTCCGGGCAGCTCTCGGCGCTCATCTAGCCATAGCTCCCACCAAGTCAATACCCCGCGGGGTGCGTCTGTGGCCGACGTCCAGAGCTCCTCGAGAAAAGCTGTACGCACTTTGGCGATATTAGCAATGAGCGCGTTATTCTTAGGATTACCGGAAGTTCTGTCCTTCTCGGGGTTAAGGTAGTCTTCAAACAGCCGGATGAACTCAGCCCTGAATTCGTCCGCTACCCAGATCACAGCACGTTCTGGCGTGTCGTTGGTGGCGGGGTGCACTGCTAGAAGGAGCCACTTCGGCCTTTTAATGTTCTTTCTGGCGCGCGTCATGGCGGTGAGGCTATCGAGCTGCAGACCGAACTCGACACCGGGTCCCTCAACAGTCAAGTAGGTTCCCGTTGCACGTAACACCTCATCCAGGTCTTCCCTAGCACGGCTGGCTTCCGCCGAGTCGAATGCAGCCTGGGCCTCACCGAGAAGACGGCTGCCGTGCGCTACTCGATCAACGTTTCTGATCTTGGTTCGACCGCCGCCGGACGCTGCCCTCGTCCTCGACTCGACGCGGTCGTGCACGAAGACATGATCGAGGGCGGTCGGTGTGGGCACCATAGCTCCTTACGTCAGGCTCGCCGAACGGCGAACAGTCAACGCCGACTCCAGGTCCGCACGCGTCACAGTGGCATCGCCCCGCATGAGCGCGGACTTGGCGGCAGACTCTGCGGCCTTGACCAAGTCGGCATGACTAAGGCCCTCACTGCATGATCCCAGACCGCTCAGAGAAACCCCTTTGACGAGGGAGCCCAGGCGCTTACGAATCACCGTCTGCGCCTGCTTGCTGCTTGGCAGGGAGTAGGTTAGGACGGCGTCGAAGCGGCGAAATAGTGCTCTGTCAAGTATGGCCCGATGATTTGTCGCGGCTATTATAATGGATTCCGCGCTGGCACCCTCTAGGAATACCAGGAAGGAGTTGAGGATACGACGCGCCTCACCGACATCATTGCCGCTCCTGTCCCCACCCAGGGCATCGAACTCGTCGAAGAGGTATACCGCACGGTTGGTTGCGGCCTCGTCGAACACTGTCCTCAGCTTAGCGGCAGTCTCACCCATGTACTTGCTCAGCAGGCTGTCCAGACGCACGGTATACATAGGTAGCGAAAGTTCCGAGGCGATTACGGAGGCCGTCAAAGTCTTGCCTGTGCCCGGGGGACCCTCAAGCAACAGCCGGTGCATCGGAACAAAACCATGTTCGATCAGCACCGCGCGCTGCCGCTGTTCCTGAATGACATGTGTGATCTGACCGGCAAGCTCAGGGGAGACGACGAGGTCACGCATCCGCTCCTGCGGATTGCTGATCTCCACCAGCTCGGCAATGTCCCCCCGCGGCCGGGGCAGAGCGGTGACCTCGGCAAGCGGTCCGCGCGGTCGGGACCGTGAAGAGTCCACAGCCTTCTTGATGTCATTGGCCAATCGGTGATGACCCTGCCTGGCCTCTCGGGCGGCGATCTGGAGGGCAACTGAGTAGAAGGCCTCGTCATCACCTGAGGCATGACTTCTAACCATGGCGGTGATATGCGAGCCCTGTCCTGCCATCGACGCCCTCCTCCCACGTGCAGCCGGGACCTCACCACCATCGTATGCCAGGTCTCCGACGGTTATGACCGACGCGCCACCGGTGAACGCGGTCAGTCGCGCACGTCCAGCGGGGGCAGGGAGTTCACGATCTGCTGGGTGCGCACGGAGACGGTGGTGACGCGGGCGATGAGGTCGAGGAGGTAGCGGGGCTGGGGCCCCGCCATGTTCCCCTGGCCCGCGCCCTCGGCCATCCAGTCGTTGGGGTCGTTGACGATGCCGGAGGCCTTGTCGGTCTTCACCTGGTAGCGGTCGATGAGCCAGTCCAGGCCGCTGCGCGAGCCCAGCAGGTAGTCCTGCGCCGCCTCCGGGATGCCCGAGATGGTCACGTGCTCGTTGTAGACGATGCTGGTCTTGTCGGCGACCGGATTGCCGTCCGCCCGGGTCTTGGCGTAGCGCAGCTTGGTTACGTGCAGCAGCGCCGGGTCAATCCGGTCGCGCTCCGCCCACGGCACCTCCTTCCCGTCAACGGTCAGGGTCAGCTCCCACGGCTCCACGGTCTCGTAGTCCAGGTGGAGGTCGGCCAGCCCGCGCCCCGCGGTGGCGATGGCGACGAAGTCCGCGCGGGAGGCGACCAGCGGGATGCGCGGCAGGGACTTCTTCAGGTCCGCGCCGTAGCGTCTGCGGTAGTCGGGCGAGTGCAGCAGCCCGTATACGTAGTAGAAGACGTCATCCTTGCTGACCGTCGGCCCGTAGGCCTCCCGGTAGGCGTGCAGGGTGGCGTCAGTGATGTTGTCCACGCGCCGGTAGCCGCCGATCACCTCACCCGCGACCTCGCCGTCCAGGCTCCCGCCCTCATCGCCGACGACGGCGCCCGCAGTCAGGTCGAGCATGCCCGCGTCCCGGGCGGTCTGGTCGACCGGCTCCCAGGTCCAGCGCGGGAAGAACTGGCCATTGCTGGATCCCCAGAACGCAAGGTCTGGAACATTCGTAGTAGCCAAAGCCGCAAACGGCTTATCAGATCCCTTGCCGACAACATAGAACCCCAGATTGTCGTGCGCCGGCGTGGGGAAGTAGCGGTGCAGGACTGCCGGGAGGTAGATGATCCCGTCGGAGGCGTTCAGCCACTGCTTACAGAAGGGCCGGTAGAGACCTATGTAGGTGGCGTGCGCGTTATAGTGAATAACACGGTCCTTTTCCGCAGACCGGTATAGATCGCGAGTCCACTTGATCTGGGTCTCGTCCGTGGTGACCAGGTCCTTAGCCGCAACACCCGCGGACAACTCGGTGGCATGATCGCTGTGGATGCGCTGCCGCTCGGCGTTATAAGTACCGATGAGACGCTGGCAGGATTCCCGCAGAGTCGCCGCGGAGAAGTTGTACACCCAGGCGTCGCGATTCGTCTGAACTCCGGCGGTGTACGACCCGAAGACCGGTTCCGGTCCCTCACCGAGGGACTGCCATGCGCCGTAACTCGGGTCGCGCTGGTTGATCCAGTCGCCTGCGGCGTTGGGGGTGATCATCTCCCAGTTCATGGCCTCGATGCGCGAGCCGCCCACGATGCGCAGCTTGTCCTCGCGGCTCAGGTAGTCGCCGATGTCCCGGTAGTGCAGTACCGCCGGCCCGCTGTGGGCGGGGTCCTTCACCAAGAAGGTAATCGCGACGGTCGCGCGTGACCCGCCTCCGAATACCTTCCCTCCCTCGCGGCGCGAGAGCTCCCCTGCGGTGCGCTGATTTCCCCGCAGGTTGAACACGTAAATGTGCGCGAACTCCTCGGCCAGGCTGAGCCGCACGCCGTCGGCGGTGTTGGCGTCAATAAAGCCGCCGTTGGTGACGAAGCCGATCACCCCGGCGTCGCCGAGCCGGTCGGTGGCCCAGCGGATCGCCCGCAGGTAGGAGTCGTACAGGGAGTTCTTGTTGGTGCCCGTGGAGCGGGCCGCGTAGGTTTCGGCGATCCGCCGGTCCAGGTCCGGATAGCGCTGGTTGGCGTTGTTGTCATTGGCAGACTCCTGCCCCACCGAGTACGGCGGGTTGGCAACGATCAGCCGAATGTCGAGCTTGCGCTGGGCGGCGGCGCGATCATTGTTGGCCACGAAGAAGCTCGTGTCCAGGGTGCCCTCGCCCTCACTCATCTGGAAGGTGTCGGCCAGCACGATCCCGTCGAAGGGCACATAGCCGCCGTCGTCCGCTCCCTGCGCCCCGGCACCGGCGTCGTTCCCGGCCTGCTGCGCCTGCCCGAGCAGGTCGCGGTAGGCGACCTCGATGTTCGCCGTCGCGATGTAGTAGGCAAGCAGCAGGATCTCGTTGGCGTGCAGCTCGCCGGCGTACTTGCGGGCCAGGTCGGCCGGGGCGATCAGCCCGGACTGTAGCAGGCGCACAATGAAGGTGCCGGTACCGGTGAAGGGGTCCAGCACGTGCACACCCGCGTCGGTGACACCCCTCCCGAAGTGCTCACGGGACAGGTGGTCCACGCTGCGCAGAATGAAGTCGACGATTTCCACCGGCGTGTACACGATCCCCAGGGACTTCGCCGTCTTGGCGAAGGCCTGGGAGAAGAACTTCTCATACAGCTCGGTGATGATGCGCTGTTTGCCCTCGGCGTTGTCGATGCCGGCGCAGCGCTCACGCACGGAGGTGTAGAAGCCCTCAAGCTCCTCGGTCTCCGCCTCCAGGTTGGCGCCGTCGAGCACGCGCAGCATCCGCCCCATCACCTGGGCCACCGGGTTGGTGGCGGAGAAGTCGTAGCCATCGAATACGGCGTCGAACACCGGCTTGGTGACCAAGTGCTGGGAGAGCATGTCGATCGCTGAGTCCGGGGTGATCGAGTCGTTGAGATTCGCTCGCAGGGCGTCAAGGAAGTGCGCGAACTCCGGGGCGACCGCAGGGTCCGCCACCCGCTGCTCCAGGCGGGCGCGGTGGCGGGCGGCAATCTTGGCGACATCCTTGGCCCACTGCTCCCAGTAGCGGCGGCTGCCGACCTTCTGGACCAGGCGGGCGTAGATCGCCTCCTTCCACTTGCCCAGCGATGCCAGGTCGAAGGCCGCCTGCTCACCCAGGTCTGCCGCGTCGTCGTCGGGATCGTAAGCGGGCGTGCCGAAGGGGTCGATGATGGCGACCTTGTCCGGCTTGGAGCGGTTGAGGTCGATCTTGTTGACCATGGCGTCGAAGCGCTCGTCATGCGCGCGCAACGCCTGCAGCACCTCCCACACCACGCGGAAGGTGTCATTGTCAGCCAGCACGTCCTCCGGGGCCATGCCCGTGGGAATGGCCACCGGCAGGATGATGTAGCCGTAGCGCTTTCCCGGGGCCAGCCGCATGACCCGCCCAACGGACTGCACAATGTCCACCTGGGACTTGCGCGGCGATAGGAACATGACCGCATCCAGGGCGGGCACGTCCACGCCCTCGCTCAGGCAGCGGGCATTGGACAACACCCGGCAGGACACCGCTCCGTCGGCGTCGCCCGCACCACCGCCGGATCCCTGGCTGCTGTCGGCGCCCGACGACGACGCTACCGGCTCGACCGTAGTCTCGCCGGAGAGCCAGCCCAGCAGGCGGTTGCGTTCCATGATGTTCATGGAGCCATCCACGTGCCTGACCTCGACCGACCCCAGCCGCCGCTGCGGCCCGGCATCATCGCCGCCCGCCGGAGCGACGGCGTCGTCCCCCTCGGGCAGGCCGGTGCGGTAGTCCTCGGCGACGTCGTTGAAGGCCGCGGCGAAACGCTTAGAACTCTTGATCTCCCGGGCGAAGGCGACGGCGGTGCGCATGGGCTGAACGTCCGAGCCGTACTCGGACAGGTTCACGGAGCGCTTGGCCAGTGCGTTCCAGCAGCCGACGATGCGGGCGGCGTCGTCCAGGGTGAGCTCACCGTTGCGCGCGAGAGAGGACTGCATGCGGGAGGCGACGGCGTCCTCGGAGACGGTCAGGACCAGTACCTTGTAGTCGGTCAGGAGGTTGCGGGAGACCGCCTCGCCGAAGCCCAGGCGGAAGAGCTCCTCGCCGTAAGTGTCGGCGTCGTCCATGGAGGCGAGCACAGCGTTCTTCTGGCCGGCGCGCGCCTTGGTGGAGTCGTCGTAGATGCGGGGAGTCGCCGTCATGTACAGGCGCTTGCGGCCACGCAGGTAGGCGTTGTCGTGGACGCGGACGAAGGCGGACTCATCCGCTCCGGCGAGCGTGGCGCCGGTGGTGCGGTGGGCCTCGTCGCAGATGATCAGGTCGAAGTCTGGGGCCCCGAGCTCCTGCGCCCGGGCGACGACGTCGATGGACTGGTAGGTGGAGAAGACCACTGTCATGGGGGTCACGCCGTCGACGGGGGCGGCGGGCCGGGTGAGCCGACGGGCGAGGGCCTCGGCATCGGTGGTGGCGGGGATCGCCAGGTCGACCACCGAGATGTCCTCGCTCAAGTTGGTCTTGCCGCGGCCCTTGCCGACCTTGTTGTCTGAGCAGACCGCGAAGGACCGCAGCGGCACCT
>NZ_PIZD01000053.1:4055-20094 GCF_010365615.1 Actinomyces sp. 565 | reverse complement strand
CCCCCCCCCGCCGCTTCCAGCCATGGCCTCGGCAATGCGCAGCGAGGTGAAGGTCTTACCGGTGCCGCAGGCCATAATGAGTTTACCGCGGTCGGCCGTGGCGAGCCCCTGGGTCACCGCGTCCAGTGCGCGGCGCTGGTGCTCGCGCAGCGTCTTACGGCCAGCGCGCTCCATTACCTCGGGGGTGGCGAGGTTGAACCTGTCCCAGTCAATGGTGGAGTTGAACAAGTCCCTCAAACCGATACGGGATACCGGGACGGCCTGGTTCTCCACCGTGGCTGCGGCCGCGGAGTTCCACTTGTCGGTCGTGGACACGAACAGGCGCGAGCTGAACTCGCCTGTGCCCGACTCAGCCAGGAAGGAGTCGACGTCGCCCTTAGTGACCTGGGACTGCGGGTCATAGAACTTGCACTGCACCGCGCACAGGTCACCGGTGTCGCGCTCGCGGGCCACCAGGTCGACGCCGCGGTCCGGGCGGGCGCCGCGCCCCGGCCAGTCCTTCCACATCCAGACCTCGTCAAAGCGCTCGGCATAGCGGGGGTCGGTCAGGAGGAACTGCCGGACCAGGCGTTCGAAGCTCGTGCCCTTGCCCCGCTGCGTCTGCGCATTGAAGTACAACTCGTCAAGGAGGGCTGCGACGCGGGACTGGTTCTCGGGCGACTGGCTCACGCAGGGCAGCATAGGCGTGGCGAGCAGCGAGCGGGCGTGTTCCGGTCTACAAACTCGGGCTGCGCTCGTCGACGGGCACACGTTGGGTGGATGCAAGCACCATGGCCCATCGCAACCGTATTCAGAGCATGACTCGGCTCACCGACATCAGTCATCCCGAACTCGGAACCGAGACCATCCTGCCGTCGTCGACCGCCTGATCGCCTAGGCGGTCAAGACTGATTCTCCCAATGGGAGCGGAGGAACCGCTTCTTCCCATAGAAGTTGATCTGATGGTCGCCCCACCAGGAGAGGAACTCCTCTGCGGTCTCACCGTTGTGCTCTAATTCGAAGGCGCTATCGAAGGATGCGATAACGCCGTCGGTGGCCTCCGCGAGCGCCGCCGCGGCCAGACCATAACCGGTCGATGCAACGGCCGGCCCAGCGGCGTTGCGGTACTCGCTCCAGAAGTGCCGACGTGCGTCGATCAGGTCAAGAGTCTCCGGGGCGAGCCGGTGGGCTAGCTCGGGAAGCAAGCCCCAGCGTCCGATGAACGAGGGGTAGGCGAGGGCATCGGGATCGTCTTCGTTGATGAGGTCGTCATCATCGCGCACAAGGCACTCCGGCCACGAGTTGCTATCCCAGACACCGTTGAGCCAGTATCCGAATCCAATCTCCAAACCCGGCGTCCAGCGCACGTCGGGCGGGACCATGCGCAGTTCCTCGCCCCGCTCCCGCGGATAGCAGGCAGTCACGTCAAGGGTCGAGTCGATGCCGTGCCTGGCCAGGAGCTCACGAAACAGCTCCTCGGTTCGCGCCCGAGTCTGGTGCACCAGCGGGAAGACATCTGTTGTGGAGTAGACGTCGATCGTCGTTGACATGCGTAGACCATACAAATGCCGACTGACATGAATAGTAGGCACCAGTGCCGTCGCCCTCCATACGCTGAATCGCCGTGCCCCGTGCCGACTCGGGGTCTGACATCTACTACGCCGGTTCGGGGTTAACAACGCCAGTTAACGGCCTGATGTATACCTCCCAGCCCTTCAGCAGGCCGTTAAGTAGCGTTGTTAACGGGGAAGTAGCGTTGCAGACGAGAAGAGCGAGTCCCTGTCAGCTCGTAGATCAGGTTGGTTGCCGACACCACCCACCCCGACGCTTCCTGCGCATGCTCAAGCGCACCATGACGTGGTCCAAACGCGGCACCTCTACGGGCGCGGGTGAGCCTCGGCGCCTTCATTGCTGCCGACCACCTCGCCGGAAGCACGTCCACGACGCTTAACGCCACACTTACCTCCCCCGGCGGCCGGTGGGCCGAGGTCGAGGTGACATCGGGCAGCTCCCAGATCGAGAAGGGCGCCCGCTCACTGGCCCGCACCATGCAGCAGATTGACACCTCTGTGGTCGGGAAGCCGGTGCTCAAGGCGGTGACCACCGACACCGGCCCGATGGAAACCCTGCCGAACGCCCTCAACCCTGACACAGAACGCCCTGGGCCACCGCGCACCGCCCAGCCCCGAATCAACTTCGCACTTAACTTCACAACTTACTTCACACACTGTTAAGATAGTTGCGAAGTGTGAAGAAGGTAGGACGCAGCAGGCCATGGACTCTGAGCAACTCTCCACCCTCGTCGACCAGCTCCGGGTCATCGGCACCGACCAGCAGGTGCTCGAGGTCAAGTCGAGCGTCGGCAAGGACATTCGTGCCACCCTCAGTGCCTTCTCCAACTCCGCAGGAGGCACCATCCTCATCGGTCTCAACGAGGCACAGGACTTCGCCCCCGTCCCGCACTTCGACGCCGCCCGCACCTGGAACCAGCTCGTTGCCCGTTGCGAGCAGATGACCCCGGTAGTCCGTCCCCTCATTGAGATCGTCTTACTGGGTAAGGCTCCTGTCGTAGTCGCCACGATCCCGGAGATCGAGCCGCGCCACAAGCCCTGTTACGTCACTGACCAGGGGCAATACGGCGGCTCCTACACCAGATCGGGCGACGGCGACCATCGCATGACCCAATACGAGGTTGAAAGGCTCCTGGAAGAGCACACTCAGCCGCGGTGGGATGAGGAAGTGGTGCCCGACGCCACCCTCAACGACCTCGCCGACGACGCCCTGGGGGCCTTCCTTGATGGTCAACGGACCCTCCGCCCCAAGACTTTCGCCGACGGCGACGACACCGCCCGTGAACGCCTGCGCATAACCCGGGACGGGCGCCCCACCCTCGCGGCGCTACTGGCCCTCGGCGAGTACCCTCAGCAGTTCTTCCCAAGACTGACCGTCACCTTCGCCGTGTTCCCCGGTACCGACCGGGGCAGCGTCACCGAGGGCGTGCGCCTGCTCGACAGCGCCACTCTGACCGGTCCGATTCCGGAACTCGTCGAGTCCGCCGTCGACGCCGTTCGTCGCAATATGCGCACGGCCGGCCTGATCGGGGATACCTTCCGCACGGATCTGCCCGACTACCCACTAGTCGCCGTGCGTGAGGCCGTGGTAAACGCCCTCATGCACCGGGACTACTCGCCGGCCGCGCGCGGCGCACAGGTACAGGTCAGCATGTTCGTCGACCGGCTCGAGATCATGAACCCGGGCGGTCTATACGGCGCCGTCACGGTAGAGACCTTGGGCCAAGCTGGTGTGAGCACAAGCCGCAACCAGCGCTTGTCAACCCTATTGGAATCCACCACCTTCCCCAATGGTGGCGCCGTGGCCGAAAACCGCGGTACCGGAATCGCGGTCATCCGGCACGCCCTTGCCGAGGCCCTCCTGCCGCCGCCCGAAATCAAGAGCTCGGCCACCAGCTTCACCATCACACTCCGACGCCGGCGCGTCGTGCCAAGGGAGCGGAACGCACCCGCTCGAGACCGTATCGCCGATTACCTCACCAAGCATGAGAGCGCCTCGGCCGCCGAACTCGCCGAGACCTTCACCCTCAGCCGCAGCACCATCCAGAACGCCCTGAGGGGATTGATTGCCGACGGGACAGTGGAGGCGACCGAACCTCCGCGTAGCCCGAAGCAGCGCTACCGCTTGGCACGCCAGTAACGTCACGCTTAACTTCACAGGGTGTGAAGTTGGGCGTGAAGTTGACTGGTAAGTCCGGCATCAACGCCGTTCGACCCAGCCAGCCGCCTCCATTCAGTCCGCGAACCTCCGCCTTCCGCCTCACTTACCGCATGGACACGCGGGACTCATTGGGTCATGACTACCTGCCCGCGTCGTCGACGCCCAGCTTGGCCGCACCGTGCAGCAGATTGACACCTCCGTGGTCGGGGAGCCGGTCCTCAAGCTGGTGGTCACCGGCACCGGCCCGTCGCCGCCCGGCCGGCCCGTCCCAGCCGCGAGGGCGTTTGCTACGCCGGTTCGGGGTTAACAACGCCAGTTAACGGCCTGCTGTATACCTCCCAGCCCTTCAGCAGGCCGTTAAGTAGCGTTGTTAACGGGAAAGGGGCGTAGCAGACGACAAGAGCGCATCCTCCAGCAAGTGGCCCAGGGCTAACACCGTCGCCGACGCCGCAACCGCCACCCGCTACAGGCCACCCGTCTCGCCGCCTACCGCATGCCGCCGCCTGGGGTTGTGCCCTCCTCCAGGGGGGGTGAGGCAGGGAACCGGACCGCATACACCAAGAGAGCGCCGCCCCTTCACGACACGACCAGGGGATGGCGCAGGGAACCGGACCGCATACACCCGGCGCCTGCGGCTCGCCCCTTAGGCTGATGCGGGACATCACCACCGATCCGCACCCCTACAGCCACAGGTCACGACGCCGTCGCACCCCGCGCGCGCTCTCCGGCGGAAACAGGCTCTCTACCCGCCGCACTAGCCGCTCGGGATCGGCCAGCTCCCGCCACTCGAAGCGATGCACCGTCCACCCACCGCGGCGCAGCACCATCTCGCGCTGTTTCTCCGCGCGCACGTCCGCCGACGTCGCCAGCTTGCCGTAGCCGTCGAACTCCAGGTCAACCATGGCGCTGTCCACGGCGACGTCGAGGAAGTACTCGCGCGCATCGTCGCCGATCCAGCGCCGCTGTGTCACCGGTTCCGGCACCCCGGCCACATCTACCGCCCAGCGCAACACGCTCTCACCCGGCGACTCCGCGAAAGGATCCGCCCGCTCCACCGCCACCCTGGCGCGGCGCTTTCCGTGGCGCTGGCCCTGGCCCTCCACCATGCGCATCAGCCGCTCGCGCGCCGCATCGACCTCCATCTCGCCGTAGCAGCGCCGGTTGAACCGATCGGGTCTGCACACCACCCGCAGGGCGGCATCCACCACAGGCAGTGACTCGCGCACCGGCAGGTCGAAGGCACAGTCCATGGCTGTGCGCAGCGGCGTGGTCACCCGCAGCCCGCCCACATTGATGACCTCCTCCGGCAGTGGCGCGGTCGTCGAACGCAACAGCTTCACCGACCGACCACGACGTCGACCCTCCGGAGGCCCATACATGACCGTCGGGAGAACAAGGGTGCTACGCGACCGGTTCCCGGGCACAGCCAGGCGGACGTTCGGCTCCGACTCCAGAATGGGCAGGCCCAGCACCACCGCTGCGGCTTCGTGGGTCAGGGCGATTGCCGACGGCGACACTCGCAGCGCCGCCTCGCAGCGCGCCAGCGTGACGAGCTGCTTCAGGCGCCAGGTCGGTGTGTCGCTGCCGGGAACGGTCATGTAGCCGCCGCGCGCCACCCGTATTAGATCCCGCCGACCGGCCAGGTCCCCGTCGGAGCGGTCGGCAGTGAATTGCATCCGGGGACGCTCCGGCGGCGTCGGGTAGTGCTGCATGCCAGCAGGATTGCCTCAGTCCGACGGCGGTGCCACCGCGCCCCACGAGCTCTGTGGACAGGGGTGCCGCGAACGTTGCCTGTGGACGCCGGTGAGAGGTCGGTGGCGGTGGCGGGCCGGTGATGGCCCGGTCGAGCGCCACGCACTCCACCGAAAGTCGCCCAGTTGCGGGCGCCGCGCGCCGCCCAGCCCTCGACACGTCCCCGCACGCCCCAACCGGCCCGGCACGGCGCAGCCGCGAGGGCGTTTGCTACGCCGGTTCGGGGTTAACAACGCCAGTTAACGGCCTGCTGTATACCTCCCAGCCCTTCAGCAGGCCGTTAAGTAGCGTTGTTAACGGGAAAGGGGCGTAGCAGACGGCGCTGCGGGCACGATCGCCACTGCCGACAACGCCCGCCCCGGCCAACGCCGACTTCCCGCTACACGCCGCACACCGCCAACGCCGCAAGCCGCCACACACCACCGACGCCGCACACCGCCAACGCCGCAAGCCGCCACACACCACCGACGCCGCACACCGCCACACGCCACTCGCCGCACACCGCCAACGCCGCAAGCCGCCTCCCGCCGCAGGCCGCACACCACCGACGCCGCAAGCCGCCTACTTCCCGCCGCGCGCCGCCCACCAGGAGTGCAGTGCCTCGCGCGCCAGGTCCTCGCCCAGGGGTCCCTTCTCCATGCGCAGGTCCATGAGGAAGCGGTAGGCCTCGCCAACCACCGGCCCGGGCCCGACGCCGAGCTCTGCCATGATCTGCTTGCCGTCCAGGTCCGGGCGGATGGCGGCCAGCTCCTCCTCCGCGCGCAGCTGCGCGATGCGGGCCTCCAGGTCGTCGTAGGCCGCGTCCAGCATGTGGGCCTTGCGCTTGTTCCGGGTGGTCACGTCCGCGCGGGTCAGCCGGTGCAGCCGCTCCAGCAGCGGCCCGGCGTCGGCCACGTACCGGCGCACCGCGGAGTCGGACCAGGCGGCGTCGGCGTAGCCGTGGAAGCGCAGGTGCAGCTCCACCAGCCGGGAGACGTCCTTGATGGTCTGCTTGTCGAAGCGCAGTTTCCGCATGCGCTTGGCCGTCATGCGGGCGCCGACGTGGTCGTGCCCGTGGAAGGTGACGGTGCCATCACGCAGGAAGCGGCGGGTGGCGGGCTTGCCGATGTCGTGGAAGATCGCCGCCAGCCGCAGCGTGAGGTCAGGGCCGGGGACGGGCCCGTCTGGGCCGGTCTCCAGGTCGATGGCCTGATCGAGCACGGTCAGCGTGTGCTCGTAGACGTCCTTGTGGCGCTTGTGCTCATCGACGGTCTCCTGCAGGGCGGCCAGCTCGGGCAGCACCACGTCGGCCACCCCGGTGTGCACCATGAGCTCCAGCCCGCGGCGCGGCCAGGGCGCCAGCAGCAGCCGCTCCAGCTCGGCGCGCACCCGCTCGGCGGAGACGATCTCCAGCCGTGGCGCCATATCGGTCATGGCGGCCAGCACGTCGGGCTCGACGTCGAATCCCAGTTGGGCGGCAAAGCGTGCGGCCCGCATGATCCGCAGCGGGTCGTCATCGAAGGACTGCTCGGCGGCTACCGGGGTGCGCAGCACGCCCGCCCGCAGGTCCTCAAGGCCGCCGTGGGGGTCAACCAGTTCCAGCTCCGGCAGCCGCAGCGCCATGGCGTTGACGGTGAAGTCGCGGCGGGTGAGGTCACCCACAAGGCTGTCGCCGTAGGCGACGGCGGGCTTGCGGGAGCCGGTCTCGTACTCCTCGGTGCGGTAGGTGGTGACCTCCACGACCTCATCACCCTTGCGGGCCCCGATGGTGCCGAAGGCCTTGCCGACGTCCCAGCAGGCGTCGCCCCAGGCCTTCATGATCGCTTCGGTCTGCTCGGGGCGGGCAGAGGTGGCGCAGTCCAGGTCATGCGGAACGACGCCGAGGAAGGCGTCACGCACCGGCCCACCGACCAGTGCGAGTTCATGTCCGGCGTCGGCGAAGCGCCGACCCAGCTCGTGCAGCGAGTCCGGCAGGGCGCGCAGGGCCCGGCGGGCGGTGGGGGTAAGGCCGTCGGCGTCGGGGCGCTCGTCGGGGACGACGGCGGTGCGGCGCTCCGTACGGGAGGCGGGCGTGGTGGCGGGGGCGGTCGGGCGGTCGGTCATCGGCCTAAGCCTGCCACGCGGAACGCAAGCAAGCCGATCGGCGGGCAGACCGCCTAGAGTGTCCCTATGTCCTCCCACCGCTCACGTATGCCCCGCGCCGGCAACCGGCCGCGGCGCACGACCGCGCGCTCGCTGCCCGTGGTCGATGAGACGAGCGCCGGCGGGCTGATCATCGACGTGCAGGACGGGAAGGCCGTCACGGCCGTGATTGCGCGCCGTAACCGGGGAGGACGCCTGGAGTGGTGCCTGCCTAAGGGACACCTGGAGGGCGCGGAGACCGCCGAGGAGGCGGCCGTGCGGGAGATCGCGGAGGAGACCGGCATCACCGGCCGGGTACTGCGTCACCTGGCCACCGTTGACTACTGGTTCGCCGGTGAGGACCACCGCGTGCACAAGGTCGTCCACCACTTCCTGCTGGAGGCGCTGTGCGGCGATCTCACCACCGAGAACGATCCCGACCATGAGGCGGAGGAAGTCGAATGGGTGACCCTGGATGACGTCGCCCGCCGCCTGGCCTACCCCAATGAGCGCCGGATCGTTGCGGCCGCCAGGGAGATCCTGGTGGGTGAGGGGTGAGGTCCGCCGGGTCTGTCAGCCACCCGCCGCGCCGGCACGCCCCCCGGTGGGTCTTGACGGCACTGGTGTCCGTCCTGCTGGCCGCGCTTGTGATGGTGGGCGCGCCCGCCCTGTCTGCGGCTCACGCGGCCCCGGTCGCGGGCGGGGAGGAGGTGTCGGTGGGCGGCCCCGGCGCCGGGATCAGCATGGGCCAGGGGGCGCTGCCCGCCGCCTCACTTGGCGCGGCCCGCTCCGATGTCACCGACTCCGCCCAGGACGCCGTCTCCGGGCGCGTCGTCCTGTCTGTCACGGGTCTGGCTCCGGAGGTCGTGGGAACGGGCGAGGACATCACCGTCAGCGGCACGATCAATAATGGCACCGATCAACCGATCAGTGACGTCGCCCTGGTGGTGCAGATGCAGTCGCGCACCGAGGTGACGACGGCGGGGCTGGCCTCCTGGCTGGGCGATGAGCAGGACACTCCGCTGGTCACTGTCGCCCAGCAGGCCCTGGCGGCGGACGTCGCCCCGGGGACGGCGCAGTCCTTCCGGGTGACGGTGCGCGCTGACGACCTTCCGCTGGAGGATACCGACCAGTGGGGTCCGCGGGGCGTGCAGGTGGCGCTGATTCAGGGGTATACGACTGTCACCGAGGATCGCACCATCCTGCTGTGGGATCCGGGCGTGCGCGTCAGTCCCACCCGGGTGACGGTATTCGTGCCGGTGACGGCCTCGCCGGAGGAACTGCTGGCGCTGACCGCCGCCACCCGCGGCACGCAGGAGGAGCCGCCCGCCGCGCAGTCGCCCTCCCCGAGCGCGACTGCGGGCCCCTCCGGGGGCGCCGCCGACCAGGCGGGCGCACCGGCCACGGACTCCGGCACCCCTGACGCGGCCGACGCCGCCCCCGGCCCCACCGCTCCACCCGCATCCGTCCCCGATCGTGAAGCCACCGCTGCCTCCCCAAACGCCACGGCCACAGACTCCGCCAGTGCGGACGCTGCCGGCACCGGGGGTGCGCAGCCACAGGCCGGCCAGCCACTGACCGCCCTGCGCGAGCGCGTACTGGGGCTGCTGGGCCTGGCCGACGACGGCGTGGTCCTGGCGGTGGACCCGGCCCTGCTCGCAGCACTGGGCCTGGATTCCATTCCGGCAAACGCAACCGCCTCACCCGGTGCGACACCCTCCGCCGGCGCCGCGAGCGCCGCAGCGGAGACCGCGCCCGCGGCGACCGATGCCGACCGCCTGCGCAATGCTCTCGCTGCCGCCCTGCAGGCCGGCGACGTGGTGGTCCTGCCCTGGGCCGATGCCGACTTGTCCGGCCTGGCACACCTGGGTGAGACCGAGCTGATCGAGTCCGCCTTGGACCGAGCCGCGGACTCCGCGGCGGCACAGGCCGGCGCCGGCACTGATGCGGTCTGGTCGGCCGGCGCCCTGGACGCCACCACGCTGGCGTCCCTGCCCGACTCCGTAACCACCGTGGTGGCCGAGCCCGGTGACGCGGAAGTCGCCGAGGACCTGACCTACACGCCCTCGGGCACCATGACGCTTGATGGCCGCACTGTGCTCATACCGGAGGAGGGCCTGTCCGCCGCGGCCGGGGGCCGCCTGCTCACCGGCCAGGGAGATGCGGAGCTTTCCGTGCTCGACGCCGTCCAGCTCCTGCGCGGCCAGGCCGCCATCCTGACCCGCCAAGCGCCGGCTCTCAGCCGCGACATCGTCGTGGCCGTGTCCCGCGCGGATGCCGCGGGCACCGCGCCGGAGGTGCTCCGCGAGCGCCTGGCCGCCCTTACCGGTTCCGCCTGGACCGAGGCGCAGGACCTTCCGGCCCTGGTGGCGTCTGCCGCCGACTCGGCTACCAACGGCGAGGAGGCGGTGCGCATGCCGCTGCCCGACTCCGCCAGCGGGGAGGGCGAGGTGACCGCGATGACCCTGGCGGCGGCCCGGGAGGCTGCCACCCGCCTGGAGTCGGTTGCGTCCATCCTGAGTGACCCGGACCGCGCCCTGGGCATGTCCTCGGATGTGGTCGCCCTGGCCGGATCGGCCACCTGGAGGGCCGACGAGGCCGCCTGCACCACCATGATCAGCCAGGCGCGCGCCCACGGTGAGGCGGTCACTCAGGCCCTGGCGGCGGCGCCGTCGAGCACCATCAACCTCATCGCCTCGGCCGCTGACCTGCCGGTGCGGATCGTCTCCTCCCTGGATCAGGACGTGACGGTCACGGTCCACCTGGAGTCCAGTTCCACGCGCCTGCAGATCGCCAAGGACGTCACGGTCACGGTGCCGGCCCGCGGGCAGGCGACGGCGAGCGTGCCGGTCACCGCGGTCGGTTCCGGCGACGTCGATCTGACCATTCAGCTGCGTTCCGACGACGGCGCAAGCGTCGGCACGCCCTCCACGGTCCACCTGCGGGTGCGGGCCGACTGGGAGAATGTGGGCACCCGCATCCTCAGCGCGGCGCTGGTGGTCCTTCTGGTTGCCGGCATTGTCCGGACCGTGCGCCGGGGACGCCGCACCGCCACACCCAGGGAGCGTAAATGAAGCAGGACGGGGCCGAGCCCCAGAACCCGAGCCCGGACGCGCAGGGACGTCAGGACGGCCCGCAGCGGCCGACGCCGTCGATTGCCCGCTCCAGCGCGGTTATGGCGGCGGGCACGCTGACCTCCCGCATTCTGGGGCTGGTGCGCAACGCACTGCTGATCTCCGCGCTGGGCGCCACCGCCTCCGGGGCCGCGGACGCCTTCAACACCGCCAACACGGTGCCCACGCAGCTGTACAACCTGCTGATCGGCGGCATCCTGAACGCGATCCTGGTGCCGCAGATCGTGCGGGCCCTGCGGCAGCGCAACGGGGAGGAGCTGGTTAACCGGCTGCTGACGGCGGCGTCCCTGGTGATCGCGGGCGTGGCCGCCTTGCTGACCGTGGCCGCGCCGCTGGTGATCATGCTTTACGCCTCGGGCCTGGGTCGCTGGCAGCCGCTGGCCTTCGCCTTCGCGTTCTGGTGTATGCCGCAGATCTTCTTCTACGGCCTGTACGCCCTGTGGGGGCAGGTGCTCAACGCACGCTCCAGCTTCGGCCCGTACATGTGGTCGCCGGTGCTGAACAACATCATCTCCATCGCCTCAATCCTGGCGTACCTGCATATTTACGGCGGTTACACCACCGGTCAAGACCCGGGCATCTGGGACGCGGGCCGCATCGCCCTGATCGGGGCGACGACGACGCTCGGTATCGCCGCCCAGGCGCTGATCCTGTATATCCCGCTGGTCCGCTCGGGCTTCCGCCCCAAGATCATCTTCGGGGTGCGCGGCATGGGGCTGGGCAGCATGTCCAAGGTGGCACTGTGGGCGCTGCTGGGCACCGCGATCGTGTCACTGGGTGACCTGGCGGCCACGAACCTGGGTTCGCGGGCGGTTACGGCCGCCGAGTCCGCCGCCTACGCGGATGTGATCGTCCCGTCTACGACGATGTACGCCAACGCCCAGCTGGTGTACATGCTGCCGCAGTCACTGATCACCACCTCGATCATCACCGCCCTGTTCACTCGCATGAGTGAGAAGGCGGCGGCCGGGGACCGTGAGGGAGTGCGCGACGACCTGTCGCTGGGACTGCGCTCCATCGCGGTGTTCACGGTACTGTTCGCCGCCGGTATTGCCACTTTGGCCGCCCCGGCGCTGCAAGTCTTCGTCCCCTCCCTGTCCCTGGAGCAGGCCAATGCCTCCGCCCCGATCCTGACGGTGCTGGCGATCGGCATTGTGGGGCAGGGCGTCTGGTTCACCATGCAGCGGGTCATGCTCGCCTACGCCGACACCAAGCGGCTGCTGATCGCCGACACGGTGGTGGGCGTCATCCCGATACTGGTCTGCCTGGGCGCCTACCTGCTGGCGCCGGCCAACCACTGGATGGTGTGGGCGGCGGTGGCCTCGGCCACCTGCCAGGTGGCCGGCTTCCTGATTCTGGTGCCGCTGATGCGCCGGCATCTGCCGGACCTGGACGGGCCCCGGGTGCTGGGAACCTATGCGCGGCTGATCCTTGCTGCCCTGCCCGCGGTGCTGGTGGGACTGGGCGTGCGCCGCCTGCTGGGTCCCGCTGACGGCTCCCTGACCGGCACGCGGCCGGTCGACGCGCTGGTTACCGTACTGGTGGCGGCAACGGTGATGACGGTGGTCTACCTGGCCGGCGCGAAGCTGTTGCGGGTGCAGGAGCTGGACGTGTTCTTCAGTCCGCTCTCACGCATCGTCGTCAAGTGCGGTCGGCTCCTGCCCGGGCCCGCGGGCACGGCGGTGGTGCGTGCGGGCCGCGCCCTGGCTCCGACGCCGTCGGCCCCCGGGCCGGCACCCTCCACGGTTGCCGAGCCCGAGCCCGCGCTGCCTCCATCCTTCCCCCCTGCTGCCCCTGCACTCCCGCAGGGAGCCCGCCAGACCTCCGCCCCGCCCCCGCCGCCCGCGAATATCGGTTTCGCCCCGGCCGCCGTCTGGCCCGCCGATCCGGCTAGACTCGCCTTCAACACGCAGGCGCTACCAGCAGTGGGAGGTGGCCTTATGGCGGACGCCACGCCGATCGGCTCCGGCCGGTATGAACTGCTGTCCACCATGCCGGCGACGCTGCCCCGCATCGTGCGGCACCTGGGCCGCGACACGATTCTGGACCGTCCGGTCACCGTCCTGCTACTGACCGATGCCACTCCGCACCGCCGCGAGGTGCTGGAGGCGGCCACCCGCGCCGTCCTGGTGGATGACGCCCGCATCCAGCGCGTTTACGACGTGGAGGCGTCCACGCCGTCGTTCATCGTCACCGAGCCGATGACGGGCCGGACCTTCGCCGCCCTGGTCGGCGCGGGGCTGGACGCCGCCCAGGTGCGGGCGATCGTCGGTGAGGCCGCGCAGGCCCTGGACGCCTGCTCGCGCCGCGGGCTGCACCACCTGAACCTGACGCCGGAGTCCTTGCGCGTACGCCCGGACGGCACCGTGCAGGTGTCCGGCGTCGGTGTGGAGGCGGCTGCGCTGGGGCTGGATACCAGCATCGCCGCGGACCCGCTGGCGGCGGACCGCACCGACGCACGCGCCCTGGTGGAGCTGCTCTACTTCGGGCTGACGGGACGCTGGCCGGGCAAGCTCGCCGGCCTGCCCACGGCCCCCATGGTTGGCGGGGCGCCGGTGCCTCCGTCGCAGCTCGCCCGCACTCCCGACGACGTCGATGCCGCCCTGGACGCGCTGGTTGCCCGCACCTGGGCGGGCACCACTCAGGCGCCGACCTCCGCCGCGGAGATCGCACGCGTGCTGGCGCCCTGGGATACCGGCGTGCTGGCTGGACTGGTGCACCCGACGACCACTACGCCCGGGGCGGCCCCGCAGCCGCCCGCGGAGCCCGGTTCGGCCTTGGGCGGTGCCGCCACCGCCGCGCTGGGCGGCATGGCAGGCGGCGTCCTGGCCCGGCTGCGGCGTCGCTCCACGGCGCGGGCGGCGGATGCGGCGCACACCGTGGACCCGTCGGAGTCTGTGGCCGCAACGGCAGCTGCGCCGGTCACGCAGGCCAGCGGCGGCTCCGCCGTTGCGCCCGCCCCGGTAGATGCCGCCGATTCAGCAGCGGGAGCGGCCGGTGTGGGGTCAGCCGCCGGAACGGCCGGCTCGGCCGGGCCGGGCGCACCCGCCCAGCCGTTCACGCCCGGCCCCTCCCTGCAGGAGGACGTGACCTCGGCCCAGGACCAGGGCGGCTACGACGATGCCGAGGCGCAGGAGCGCGCGGTGAACCGGACCACCACTGGCGTACTGGTCGCAGTGCTTGTGGCGGTTGTGATCGGAGTGTTCTTCGCCGTCCACAACCTGCTGGGGCTGGCCAACGTGAAGTTTCAGGATGATGACATCCCTGCCGCCAAGACGGTGCCCACCGCCTCGGCGCCCGCCACTGCCGCGCCGGAGCAGCAGGAGGAGGCCGAGGAGCCCGAGCCGAAGGCGTCGGCCACGCCGGTCTCCGCCCAGGCACTCGATCCCTTCGGGGACAACAATGAGCACCCGGAGAACGCGGCCCTGGTCATTGACGGCTCCACCGACCAGGCCTGGTCCTCACGCTTCTACTACGATGCCTCGCTCGCCTGGAAGCAGGGCATAGGCATGGCGGTGGTCCTGGAGAAGGAGGCGCAGGTCTCCGGTGTCGATATTCACGGCACGGGTGTCGGCGGGAACGTGCAGGTGCGCGCCACCAGCGCGGATGATCCGACCGGTGGGACGCTGCTGGCCGAGGGTGCCTTCAGTGAGGGCACAACCTCATTCGACTTCGATGCCGCCACCACCGAGTCGATCGTGCTGTGGGTGACGGATCTACCGACCGCAGCCGACGGCCAATATAAGCTCACCATCTCGGAGATCACTTTCAAATAGGTCGCTCCACTGGAACAAAGCGCCCTCCGCCCCGGTTCAGGGGGACGTACCCACTTGGTACCGGCAGGTGCAGGCCCGCCGGGAAGATGCGAATCAGGAGAGTCATGGTTCACGACGTCGTCATTGTCGGCTCCGGCCCCGGGGGCTACACCGCGGCGATCTACGCCGCTCGCGCCCAGCTTCACCCGATCGTGCTGGCGGGCTCCGTCACCGCCGGCGGTGCCTTGATGAACACCACCGAGGTGGAGAACTACCCCGGCTTCGGCGAGGGCATCATGGGTCCCGACCTGATGACGCAGATGCAGGAGCAGGCCGAGCGCTTCGGCGCCGACGTCCGCTTCGAGGATGTCACCGCTCTGGACCTGACCGGTGAGATCAAGCGCATCACCACTGACGACGCCGTATACGAGGCGCGCGCCGTGATCCTGTCCACGGGCTCGGAGTACCGCAAGCTCGGGCTCGATGGGGAGGACCGGCTGTCCGGCCACGGTGTGTCCTACTGCGCCACCTGCGATGGCTTCTTCTTCAAGGACAAGCCGATCGTCGTCGTCGGCGGCGGTGACTCCGCCATGGAGGAGGCCACCTTCCTGTCCCGCTTCGGCTCCCAGGTCACGGTGGTGCACCGGCGCGACCAGCTGCGTGCCAGCGCGGTCATGGCCAAGCGGGCGCAGGACGACCCGAAGATCGACTTCGCCTGGAACTCCCGGGTGGTGGGGCTCAATGGCGCCGCCGCCCTGGAGTCGGTGACCCTGGAGGACACCGTCACCGGCGAGCGCCGTGAGATTCCGGCCGCTGGGCTGTTCGTAGCCATCGGGCAGATTCCGCGCTCGGAGCTGGTCAGCGACGTGCTGGAGCTGGACGAGGCCGGCTACATCAAGGTTGACTCGCCCTCTCAGCGCACCAACATCCCCGGTGTGTTCGCCTGCGGCGACGTGGCCGACCCGCAGTACCAGCAGGCAGTGACCGCAGCCGGCTCGGGCTGCCGGGCGGCCCTGGACGCGGAGGCCTACCTGGCCGAGCTGGACGCCTGAGGGCGCACCCGCAAGTCAAGCGGCACTTCCGGCCGCATACCGGAGTCGACCGCGTAGGCGTACCGGGCCGCGTCGTTCATTCACGTTTTCCGACATATCCATATCTAGTCCCTAAAGGAGTACCCATGTCCAATGCCCTTCCCGTCACCGACGCCACCTTTGAGGCCGAGGTCATGCAGTCCGACGTTCCGGTCGTAGTCGACTTCTGGGCCGAGTGGTGCGGTCCGTGCCGCCAGATGGCCCCAGTTGTGGACGAGGTCGCCGCCGAGCTGGGTGAGCGGGCGAAGTTCGTCAAGCTGGACGTGGACGCCAACCCGGCCACCACCCGGTCCTTCGGCGTGCGCTCCATCCCGACCTTCGCCGTCGTCTCGGGCGGCGAGGTGGTCCACCAGTTCGCCGGCTCCCGCCCGAAGGCCTCCTTCAAGGCGCAGCTGGACAAGGTCATCGCCTGACCGGGGTGGTCGGCCCTGCGCGCCGTGCCCTTTTGACTGCTTCTGGGGCGCCGCCCCCGCAAGAATGTCGCAGATCGGCACAA
>NZ_PIZD01000053.1:0-3730 GCF_010365615.1 Actinomyces sp. 565 | reverse complement strand
GGCGGGCCCTTTGGGCCCGCCGACGCGTTTATGCCGATCTCGGACGTTCTGGTCGACGATTCGTACCTCCGGTGACAGTGCGGGGGGTAGGGGTACGTGGCGTCGTCAGAAGTGCCGAGGCGTCATCCCGGAGCGTGAAGTGAGCCAGCCCGGTCTGCGCCCCTCGCAGCGGCGCCCAGCCCCCGCGGTAGCAGAGTCACTGGAGTCGGCGGCCAGCGCCGTCCGCGGCTACCGCCTCCGTCCAGGAGCCGCGTGGTCTCAACGAATACGACGAGTCATCCGCTGCCACCAACACGGCCTGGCACCGGGCCGACGTCGTCGTCATCGGCCCCAGCCACAGCACCCACGAACCAAAGCCTAGGCTGTACTCGTGACGCTAACGAGATAAGTCATATATCACTTATATTCGGCAACCGATATTACATTACGGTGCTTTTTAACTACGTGTTGCGGTAATGGCTTCGCAGCCTTAGCGACTCGTGCCAGTTTTAATGACGGCACGTCAGTATCGGGGTCTTCAGGCTCGTCGCATATGCAGCTGCCGGAACCCAGGTCTGGCCCGCGGTGTAGGGACCGTTTCTCGGGCCTAGGAGGAGGCCCCGCCGCACATGGGGTCGGTCCATGTCTGACGAGGACGTCTTGGCCGAGACGGGGTCGTATTCGGGATGGGCCGAATGCACTAACCGTTAGGCGCAGCTGACCGCCCCTGAACCGCCGAACCGCCGCGCCCTGCCCACAGCGCAACAGGCCAAGCAGCCAAGCACCACCCAGCAGACTCCCACCAGCCAACGCGCCTCACCACCCCTTTCACGAAGACCCACTAAGCCGGCGCCGAGATGGACCGGGTAGGACCTGAGGGAGAGCACGCGGGTAGACGAAAGGATTATCCGGTCGCATAGGATGGGCGCGTTTCACCACGGCGCACGGGAGGGCGGCACATGCAGCACCGCACGCAGGAAACGAGTTACATCTCCACCCGGGGAGGCATGGCGCCCACCGGCTTCCTGGACGTGCTCCTGTCCGGCTTGGCCCCCGACGGCGGCCTCGCCGTCCCTGCCGCAGTGCCGCGGGTGTCCGCCGCCACTCTGGAGTCGTGGCGGTCGCTGAGCTACCCGGAGCTCGCGGCCGAGGTCATTGGCCTGTACGCCACCGACATTCCGGCCGAAGACCTGCGCGCGCTCACCTCCGCCGCCTACGGTCCGGAGCGCTTCCCGGCGCCGGTGGTACCGCTGCGCCCGCTCGACGCCGTCGCCCCCGGACTCGCCCTGGTGGGGTTGTCCGAGGGGCCGACCATGGCTTTCAAGGACCTGGCCATGCAGTTCCTCGGCCAGGCGATCCCGTATCAGCTGGCCCGCGAGGGACGCGTGCTCAACATCCTCGGCGCCACCAGCGGGGACACCGGATCAGCGGCCGAGCACGCCTTCCGCGGACGCGACGGCGTCAGCGTCTTCATGCTCTCCCCGCAGGGACGCATGAGCGATGTGCAACGTGCGCAGATGTACTCCCTGGCAGATGCCAACATCCACAACATCGCCGTCGAAGGCGTCTTTGACGACTGCCAGAACCTGGTCAAGGCGATCAACAACGACGCCGCCTTCAAGGCCGAGCACTCCATCGGTGCGGTCAACTCCATCAACTTCGGACGCATCGCCGCCCAGGTCGCCTACTACGTGTGGGCCTGGCTGCGCGCGTCCGACGGCGTCGCGGAGGGTGACGCCGGAGCGGCAGTGGCAGCCGGGGTAGACGGGTCGAGCATCGGAGCCGACGCCTTCCGTGTGGACGTGGCCGTCCCCAGCGGCAACTTCGGCAATATCTACGCCGGCCACCTGGCCCGCACCATGGGCGTGCCCATCCGGCGGCTCATTCTGGCCACCAATGAGAACAACGTGCTGGACGAGTTCTTCTCCACCGGCGTCTACCGGCCGCGCAACAGCGCGCAAACCCTGGCCACATCCAGCCCATCCATGGACATCTCCAAGGCCTCCAATCTAGAGCGCTTCATCTGGACACTGCTTGGACCGGAGGAGTTCCAGTCCCGCTGGCCCGAGCTGGAGCGCACCGGGGTACTGGACCTCTCCGATCAGCTGGAACGGATGCACTCTGAGTTCGGCGTTACCTCCGGCACTTCCACGCATGCGGACAGGCTCACCGCTATCCGGCGGGTGCACGATGCCACCGGCGCACCTATCGACCCGCACACCGCCGACGGCGTCACCGTGGCTTTGCGTCTTATGGACCGCGGCGTTCCGACCCTAGTGCTGGAGACCGCCAGGCCGGAGAAGTTCCCGCAGACCGTTGCCGAAGCACTCGGCACCCCACAGGCAGTACCCGAGGCGATCCGTCGCCTGCTGGACGCCGAGCAGCACGTGGTCGATATCCCTTGCGACGAGTCGCGGCTGCGGGCACTCATTGCCGCCGACGCATTGCGACCCTGAGCACGCTGAGCTATCAACTCAGCGGGGCCGACACGTTTCACGTGAAACATCGGCGCACGCGGTGCAGGTGCGGTGTGCACCGTCGGCTGGGGTCTCCGTAGCCCAGCCACGCCCGGCGGCCGCACCGCCGACGGCATCACCGTCCACCGCGTCTCCCGAGCATTCCGGCGGGTGATGTTTCACGTGAAACATTGCGACTCAGCCATCCTGGTTCAGTGGGACCGCCTCGTGCAGTTGGCGTCGTTCGCCGCCGAACACCGCCAAGGCATTGGTGCACATACGCGAGCCCGGCACACTGAGTCGCCGGAGACGCTATTCATCGCAATGCTCCCACACCCGGCCTCCCGAGACGACAGCGCCAACGCTCGGATCCTGCTCGCACCGCTGGCCCCCTGAATACGGCACGCAAATTGCGCGCGCTCCATAACGGCCGACACCCTCACATCGTCTGCCTTGCGCCGCGCCGTCGACGCCGAGGGCGTCGATAGGGGCATCCGGCAATACGTCTGGTTGCTGGCGCTTTCCAGAGCGAGCGGCTGAGGCCGTAGTCGGCAACGGCGCCACTCGACACACGCACAGCGCGTCTGTTGGCACAGGCTTCTTGAAGCACAAAAGGCGGATTCAACCGCGTCCTGGTTGGCGAGGGCTGCTACGGGGGGACTAGTCCGTGAGACCGGCCAGCCGGTCGCTCGTATACGCCGACGTACTTCGCCTCGGTCGGCTGAGGCCCTCCAGTCACCTCCGAGGCACTCCGGCACGGTCGCCAGACCGGTCGGTACAGGATGCTTCAGCGCCGCAACGGTCCCTACCTGTAAGCCGAGCTGCCATTAGCAACTGCACCCCTGCACAGTTGGGTGCCTCGGCTGCTTTGAGGTCTATGGGTTCAGCCGCACCAAGAGTCTCACGCTAGCCGTCAAGCACCCATCATCGCGCCACAACCTTGCTTCTCCTCCGAGCGACTGCCTTCCCTTCCGTCCGCCCTTGATCCACGAGTAGCACGGGGAGACGGTGCGTATGCGGAGCGCTACCACCTACACAAACCTACGTGCATACGCGCACCCGCATGATCCACCCGCATACCGAAGCCATCTCCACCTTCACTGCCATTGTGGGGGCAGATGTGCGGGAGGGGCCGTCGCGGAGAGCCAACGGCTGGCGCAACGGTAACCGGAGCAGCCCTCATCGTGCTGGTCACCGAGGGGTAGGCGACAGGTGCGGCCATCGCGGGGAGTACACGGCGGGGGTGGTCATTGCGGGGTTGGACGCCGGGTCAGCAGCCCTCGCAGTGTCAGCCA
>NZ_PIZD01000052.1:0-1309 GCF_010365615.1 Actinomyces sp. 565 | reverse complement strand
TTCGAGACCGTCCTGTACCGCGTCATCGACGATGAGAACGCCGCCGACACACTGGTGACCACGATGCTCCAATACCACCACGACCAAGTCGGTTCCAACATGCCTACGGCCACGAACCTCGAGGCCACCCTACGCGGGAACTACAGGAACGCAGCCATGACCATGGGCTACCTCGATGGCATTGCCGAGCTGCGTGCGGGCGACAACACTCCGGACACTGTCGATGGGGCCGATATCGACACGGTACTGCGAGCCCAGGCCTATGTTGATGCCGCTAACTACGGCCTGCTCAGCGACGCCACCATGGAGGCGGCTGCCACCGGCAACAACGGTGGTCCCTTCTCCTTCTACACCGAGGTCGACGGGCAACCCACCATCACCGCCCCCGACCCCATGACACCACAAGCCGCCCACGAATACATAAACTGGGAAGACCTGGTCCACGACTCCGTCATGAACAGTCTTGACATCACTATCGCAACGGGCGATCAAACAGGCCGCAAGCAGGGCCATGGCGCAAAGATCACCAAATGAATCTGCCTGCCTCTCGTCTACCAGGTATGCCGACCTCGCAGCCCCTCGGCTCGTCTCGCGGTGTTTGGGCCCGGGTATTCTTGAGCGTCATCGCTTCCGCAGTGTGTCTGGCGCTCACAACTGCTCCGCACCGACACAGGGAATTACCCGGCACGCGACCCCAGGCCCGCGCAGCCCTCTCGCGCCAGCGTCGGCCAGCAGGTCTACTGTTGGTGCTGTTATTGGCCTGCGCCCCTTTGGCGGGGTGCTCGCTGCGGGCGGATCAGAGCGCCCTGGGCATCCCCGGGTTCAGTCCCAGCGCCGCGGGCCACGACGACCAGGCGAATGCCCAGGCCGCTTTGGAGTATCTCAGCCCTGATGGTGAGATCAGCGACGGGAAGTGGGTGCCGGGGGAACAGGCCCAACAGCGGTGGGAGACGCTCGACGAAGGCGATTGGAACCCTGCCGGACTCGAGGAGCTCACTGCCGCCATGGCCGCAGTCTCAACCATGCGCGGCAGTCAGGACGAGGAGACCTCAGCCGCGGCAACCTGGACCACCGCCAGATCAATCAGGTTCCTCACCGACCAAGTACCCCTCAAGGACTACACCGATACAACGAAACAAAACCTCGCCGTCCTGCTCGGCAACTGCCCTGACGAGATCGCCGACATGGCGCGCGGCGGTTCACTCGAAGGAGTTAACGTATACGGTCTGTCTGGCCTCGTGACTGACGCACAGTTCGAGACCGTCCTGTACCGTGTCATCGACGACGAGCACGCCGCAGACACACTGGT
>NZ_PIZD01000051.1:0-5225 GCF_010365615.1 Actinomyces sp. 565 | reverse complement strand
CTATGGCGAACAAAACGATTTGACAAGAGTTGTCGTCCCGGCTGTGCCAGGATCGGGCCATGAGTAACCCGGAGCACACCGACACCACCGGACCAGCCGCGCCCCGCGCACAGGCGCACCCCGACCTGGTCTTCCACTCCGCCTACGACCAGGGCTTCGCGCGCGTGGCCGCCGTGACCCTGCCGGTTGTGCTCGGGGACCCCCGGGCCAACGCGGACGCAGTCATCGCCCAGGCCCGCGCGCTCGCGGACGACGGCGTCGCCGTGGCGGCCTTCCCCGAGCTCACCCTGACCGGCTACTCCATCGACGACCTGCTGCTGGACGAGCTGCTGCTGCGCAACGTGCTGGCGGCCATCGAGGCCATCCGGGTGGCCAGCGCCGAGCTGCTGCCCGCGCTCGTAGTCGGGGCGCCCCTGCGCGTGGGCGACCGGCTGCTCAACTGCGCCGTCGTCATCCAGGGCGGGGTGGTACGCGGCGTCGCCCCCAAGTCCTACGTGCCCAGTTACCGGGAGTTCTACGAGTCCCGCCACTTCGCCGCCGGGGCCGACGGCCTGCCCCCCACCGTCCGCCTTCCCGGCGTCGGCCCCGATCCCGACGGCGCCAGCGCGCCGCTCGGGGCGAGGCTGCTGTTCGACGTCGAGGACGTGCCTGGCCTGGTCTTCCACGCCGAGGTCTGCGAGGACATGTGGGTGCCCGTGCCGCCGTCCTCGCTCGCGGCCCTGGCCGGCGCCACGGTGCTGGTCAACCTCTCCGGCTCCCCGGTCACCGTGGGCCGTGCCGACCAGCGGCGGCTACTGGCGCGCGCCTCTTCCGCCCGGGGGCTGGCCGCCTACGTGTACGCCGCCGCCGGGGCGGGGGAGTCCTCCACGGACCTGGCCTGGGACGGCCAGACCTTCGTGTATGAGAACGGCGCCCTGCTGGGCAGGACCGAGCGGTTCCCGGACGGGGCCCGCGCGACCGTCGTCGACGTCGACATCGAGGGCCTGCGCGCCGAGCGCCTGCGCCAGGGCACCTTTGACGACAACCGTCGCGGACTCGCCGGGCAGCGCGCCCCCCAGGATGGGGGCAGTCCCGAGGGATTCCAGACGGTGGTGATCCCCCGCGCCGCGCTCGCGGTGCCGCGCACCGACATCGGGCTGCGGCGCGACGTCGACCGCTTCCCCTTTGTTCCCAACGATCCGCAGCGTCTGGCCCAGGACTGCTACGAGGCCTACAACATCCAGGTGGCGGCCCTGGTGCAGCGGCTGACCGCCATCGGCAACCCCAGGCTCATCATCGGGGTGTCCGGCGGACTGGACTCCACGCACGCCCTCATCGTCGCCGCCCGTGCCATGGACCGGCTGGGCCGGCCGCGCACGGACATTCATGCCATCACCATGCCCGGCTTCGCCACCTCCGCCGCCACCAAGCACAACGCACTCGCCCTGGCCGAGGCGCTGGGGTGCCACGTGGAGGAGCTCGACATCCGGCCGGTGGCAGAGCAGATGCTGGCCGCCATGGACCACCCCTACGGGCGCGGCGAGCGCGGCCGCGAGGTCTACGACGTCACCTTCGAGAACGTGCAGGCCGGGCTGCGCACGGACTTCCTGTTCCGCATCGCGGGAGCCCGTGGCGGCATTGTGCTGGGCACCGGGGACCTGTCCGAGCTGGCGCTGGGCTGGTGCACCTTCGGAGTGGGTGACCAGATGGCGCACTACGGCGTCAATGCGGGCGTGCCCAAGACACTCATCCAGCACCTGATCCGCTGGGTGGTGGCCGAGCGGATCTTCTCCGACGCCGCCTCCGAGGTGCTGCTGGCCGTGCTGAACACCGAGATCAGCCCCGAGCTGGTGCCCGCCACGGAGGGTGAGCCCATCCAGTCCACGCAGGCACGCATTGGCCCCTACGCGCTGCAGGACTTCACCTTGTGGCACGTGCTGCGCCATGGTGCGCGTCCGTCCCGCATTGCGTTCCTGGCGGAGAAGGCCTGGGCGGACCCGGCGGTGGGGCAATGGCCGGCCGGCCTGCCGGAGGAGGAGAAGGTCGCCTACACGCTCGCCGACATCCGCAAGTGGGAGCTGGTCTTCTTCCGGCGCTTCTTCGCCAATCAGTTCAAGCGCTCCACGCTGCCCAACGGGCCGAAGGTGGTTGCCGGCGGCACGCTCTCCCCGCGCGGAGACTGGCGGATGCCCTCCGATGCGGATGCCGCCGCCTGGCTCGATGAAATTGAGCGCAACGTTCCAGAGATCTAAGGCCGTATGGGTGCTACTGTGTGCCTCGTCATAGACCGTCGTCAGTTCAAACGATTTGGCATATGCTTCAGCCAATCGGGGACGCGGCGCCGCGGCTATGACGTCCCCACAAACCGATAGGCACCGCGCTGCGGTGCGTAACTGGCAGGAGCCCGCCGTTGCAGTCATCTGTTGCAGTAATCGTGGCGGCCCACGGTCACCTGGCGGAGGGGTTGCTCAACTCCGCCGCCATGATCGCCGGTCCGCAGGACGACGTCATCCCCATCAGCTTCGATCCCGGTGAAGGGCCGGAGGACCTGTTGGCCAAGTACGCCGACGCCGTGGACTCCTTCGCCTCGGGCCAGTACCTCATCCTCGTGGACCTGCTCGGGGGCAGCCCCTACAACGCTGCCGCCCGCTTCGCAGCGGCCCGTGAAGACGCCGACGTCGTTACCGGCGTGAACCTGCCCATGCTCATCGAGGTCCTCGGCCGCCGCCTGGCCGGCGGTGACCTGGCCGAGCTGGTCGAGGTCGCCAAGACCTCCGGCGCCGGCGGCGTCAAGGTCCTATCCGAGATCTTCACCCCACCCACCAACACCGATTCCGACGACGACGAAGGAGACGAGCTCTGATGGACATCAAGCTCCTGCGCATCGATTCCCGCCTGGTCCACGGCCAGGTCGCCAACAACTGGGCCGGCTCCCTGGGTGCCGAGGCCATCCTCGCCGTCTCCGACGGCGCCGCCAACGACGAGCTGCGCAAGACGCTGATGCTCCAGACCGGCGGCGGCAAGGTCAAGGTCCACGTGCTGACCGTGGCCAAGGCGGCCCGCGTGTACAAGAACCCCAAGTACGAGAACCTCAAGGCCGTGATCGTCGTGGAGACCCCGGCGGATATCGTGCGCCTGCTCGACCTGGGCATCCAGGCCGATGAGGTCAACGTCGGCGGCATGACCTTCAAGCAGGGCACCAAGGCCCTGTCGCAGGCCGTCTACGTCTCCGATGACGACGTCAAGGCCTTCCAGGAGATCGACTCCCGCGGCATCACCCAGTACATCCAGCAGGTTCCCTCCTCCGGCCGCGCCGGCCTGATGGAGACGCTGAAGTCCAAGGGCTTTGTCGCCTGACCCCACCCCTATCCATCCCCACCAGGAAGCACTCTCATGCATGACATCGGTGCTGTCCAGATCATCCTCGTGACCCTCGTGGCCTTCCTCGCCGGTTGCGACTCCGTTCTGGACGAACGCATGTTCTACCGACCCATCGTCGCCTGTACCCTCACCGGGCTCGCCCTGGGCGATCCGACCACCGGCATCATGGTTGGCGGCAGCCTTGAGCTGGTCAGCCTCGGCTGGATGAACGTTGGTGCCGCCATGGCGCCCGACGCGGCGCTGGCCTCCACCGTCTCCACCGTCATCGCCATCGCCGGCGGGCAGAGCCACGAGGAGGCGATCGCCGTCGCCGTGCCCCTGGCCGTCGCCGGCCAGGCCCTGACCATCTTCGTGCGTACCGTCAACGTGTTCTTTGCCCACCAGGCCGACCGCTTCGCGGAGGACGGCAATATGCGGGGCATTCAGATCATGCACTTCATCGCGCTGTCCCTCCAGGGCCTGCGCGTGGCGATCCCCACCGCCGCCGTCGCGGTGGTGGCCTCGGGCGACGCCGTGCAGCGCGCGCTGGGGATGATCCCCGACGTCGTCACCCAGGGCCTGCAGATCGCGGGCGGGTTCATCGTCGTCGTCGGTTACGCCATGGTCATCAACATGATGCGCGCCCGCAAGCTGATGCCGTTCTTCTTCATCGGCTTCATCGTGGCCCAGTCCATGACCACCCTGGACACCGGTATCACCCTGGTGGCACTGGGCATCATGGGTATCTGCCTGGCCTTCATCTACGTGCAGCTCAACCCCGACTTCCATGAGTCGGTCCAGTTGCCGCGTCCCGCCCCCGTTGCCGCCGGCGCGGGTGGTCTGGATGACGACCTGGATGACGATCTCGATGACGAGCTTGACTGAGCGCGGCAAGGAACTGGGAAGGAAACAAGACCATGTCTACACAAACTGACGCCGCTCCCGCCACCGAGCGCATGCTCACCAACCGCGACTTGCGGAGCATGTACTGGCGCTCCACGTTCCTGCTGGGCTCCTTCAACTTCGAGCGCATGCAGGCCATGGGCTTCTGCATCACCCTCATGCCGGCGATCCGGAAGTTCTACCCCTCCAACAAGACCGAGCAGGCGGCCGCCCTCAAGCGCCACCTGGAGTTCTACAACACCCACCCCTGGATCTCCTCGGTGGTCTTTGGCGTCACCGCCGCCATGGAGGAGCAGCGCGCCAAGGGTGAGGACATCGGTGATGACACCATCACCAACGTCAAGGTCGGCCTCATGGGGCCGCTCGCGGGCGTCGGCGACCCCATCTTCTGGGGGACCGTCCGCCCGGTGCTGGGGGCGCTGGGCGCCTCCCTGGCGCTCACGGGCTCCTGGCTCGGCCCGATCGTCTACTTCCTGGGCATCAATATCATCCGCATCCTGGTGCGCTGGTACGGCCTGAAGTGGGGCTATGAGCGCGGTACGGCGATGGTGACGGAGGTCGGCGGCGGCCAGCTCAAGCGCATCACGCAGATCGCCGCTATCACCGGTCTGTTCGTCATGGGTGCCCTGGTGGCCAAGTGGACGACGATCAACTTCCCGGGGGTGATCTCCTCGGTGACCGCCGACGACGGCACCGTCACCCAGACCACCCTGCAGGACATCCTTGATCAGCTGCTGCCCGGCGTGGCGGCGCTGGGGCTGACCTTCGTGTGCATGTGGCTGCTGAATAAGAAGGTCAACGCCCTGTGGATCATCCTGGGCATGTTCGTCATCGGCATCTTCGGGGCCTGGACCGGCTGGCTCGGCCTGTAGCCCCAATCGCCCCACCCACCCCACCCACCGAGATCGGTCGTTATTACCGTCGAGATCGGTTGTTGTTACCGTCGAGGTCGGTCGAAGTTGCACACTTCGGCCGACCTCGAC
>NZ_PIZD01000050.1:0-17374 GCF_010365615.1 Actinomyces sp. 565 | reverse complement strand
CCAACAGTCCCAGAAGTCATGAGACAACACAGTACCCCTGCGGTACGAACCGTCACCGTGGGGTACGAATCGTCGACCAGAACGTACGAACCGTCAACCAGGGGCATACCAGCCGCCACGCCGAGCCACAAGCCGCCACCCACCCAGCGCGCACACGCACCCAACCACCACGCCCACAAGCCGGAAGAGCCTCGAATCAACACGCCCATACATGACACCGAGATATTCGAGACAATACTGAAACCCGTGTTGCGCGCGCAGCGCAGGGGATGTGCGATGTGCGGAGTATTCCCCGGCATCGCGGGCAATATGCCGAGCGGCGCCGGGGGCTGCCGGGCCGGCGTCGAGGTCGAAAATGCGGGCTACGTCTCCCATGCGCCCAACATTTCAGTGTCTCTCAGACAATTTGGGCGGTACCATCGTGACGCGTTGGGCATGACCCGCGTGCGCCACTTCCGAGCTCCTCGAAGGCCCTGTATTTCGAGGCTGACGAGGCCGCCCGAGAACGCCTGCTGGTTGTACCCGTCGTCACCGTGCCCGCGTCGCAACGGTTCCCGAATAGACCAATAAACCAAGGCCAACAGACGAGTTCCGATTCAATGCCCCAACTTCCGCGTCACGCCAAGGCGATACGTCCGACCCGCAGACCACTGCTGCGGGCCGCGCTGACTCTGCCCGCCGCGCTCGGATTGGTCTTCGCGACTTCCGCCGGAGCCGGCGCCGTCGTCGGCGGGCACGCAGCACCCGCAGCGTACGCAGCCAGGCCTGCCGTAGCCGCTGTCTCGACGACGGCTACGGCAGCGGGATCGGGAGCGCCCGGAGGGGCCGGTATCGGGGCGGACATCTTCGTGACCGCCGATGCCGCCGCGACCCCAGCCGACACGGCAGCGCCTGAAGCAGTCGGCGCCTCCCGGCAAGCGGCTCCCGTCGCAACCGCCTCGCAAGAGACGGAGGCCAACACGCGAGACGACGGCGCGCTACTGCCTGCCGCAGACGATGCCGAGGCCGCCACGCAGTCGGCGACAGCTCCCGGTACTACGGCCTCCGCATCAGCGCACCGTGGCGCCGCGAGCACGATGATGGTGGCGGTGAGGGATCCCGGCGCCACGTACGTCTCCTCGAGCAGCAGTGACCGCCCACTACTGATGTTCTCCGGCTGGACTGACGCAGCAGGGCGGCCCCTGGGCGCGACGGGGTCGGTTACCGCCCCGGTTCAGATCCGGATTGTCGATGACTCCGGCTCGGTGCAATCTGCAACCATCTTCCCGGTGTTCACCGGCGGCCGCTCGAACTATGCCCTGCCGCTGTGGCCCTTCACGCAGGCCATGGAACCGCACGTTGGCGTATACACCATGCAGTGGCGCGGTTCGGCGCAGGAGCAGTGGTCGACCGTAGACACCCTGACCATGGATGTTCGGCTGCCCGAGCCGACGACCGGAGCCACGCTCACGTACTCCGACGGCGCGCTGATCGGCACCGGCTGGTCCTTCGACCGCAGTACCAACATCGCCGGAACCTTCAAGGTCGCTCTGACCGTATCCGATCCCGCCGGCAGTGCCAGAACTGTTAACGTGCGGGCCCGCTTCTACGGAACGCGCTTCGTGATCTCCGCCGGTGCCCTTGAGGCCGCAGGGGTGCAGCTGGCGGAGGGGTACACCGTGTCCGCAACTGCGACCGGGGGGCAGGCCGGTGCGGTTTCGGTGCGTATCTCCGCAGGCGGTGGGGGCTCGGCCCCCGCTACCCCGACCGCGGCGGCAGAGTCCCAGCCGACCGCGGGCCCGACAGCGGCTCCGAGCGCGCAAGCGACTGTAGCCCCGACCGTCGACGAGGTGACCACCCCGGTCCCGACCGGCGAGGTCCAGCCGACCGAGGCCCCTACTGATGCGCCTACCGAGTCTCCGGAGACCGAGGCTTCTACTGATGCGCCTACCGAGGCTCCGACGGCACAGGCGCAGCCGACCGAGTCCTCGCAGCAGCCCACTGGTGAGCCGACGGCGTCGCCGAGCATCGGGGTGCCCGATGAGACGCAGCCCCCCGCAACTGGGGCGACCACCGCCCCGGCCGCCCCCGGGCTGCCGAGCGCGACGGCGTCACAGGCGTACACCGGCCCCGGGAGTCCTGCACCCGGCGCGCCGTCGGCACCTGCCGCCGATCCGCGCCCAACGGCTGTTCCAACTAGTTTCGAAACGCTCAATGAGGGCGTAGACGTGGATCCCCTCATCCTGCAGGAACCGCCCACCAACCCGCCTGCGGGCTCCCCGGCGCCGGACGCAGTCACTCCGCCGGAGGACTCCGGCTCCGGTCCCGTGGCGCAACCCGCCAACCCGAGCACCGCGGCCGGCAGTATCCGGCCCAGTGCCGCCCCCGCATCCCCGGTTCAGGATGCCAGCGAGCTAGGCCCCGACAATGCGGGTTCACTGTCCGGAACCCGGCAAGGGGCCAGGATTACCCTGATCTTCCCGGTAGCCAAGGTTCATGAGGGCGACTGGGTTGCAGTGTTCGTGTTCCCCGGGGCGACCACTGCCGGCTGGGTCCAGGTAGACGCCGATAACTCCGTATCCGTGGACATCTCCACGCTGGACCCAGGAAGCTACAAGATCGCCGTGGGCAACCGCGATAGCGAGCTACTGGGATGGGCACAGCTGGAGATCGCCGAGACCGGCAGCACCCAGGACGACTCGGCGACGGGCGCGTCGGTCACCCTGATCACAGGCGAGGACCTCACTGGTAGCGACGCCGGGCTCGGGGCGGACGGCTGGAAGCTCGTATCCGCCGGCTTGCTGCTGGTACTGGGCGGGGCTTCCTTCCTGATACTGGCGGTCCCGACCCTGAACCAGTCGGGAAGGCAGATGACTGACCGATTCACCGGGCGATTCACCGGCTGATGACGTGTATGCTTGTTACAGCCGCGTAACGAGAGGAGGGGTGTGGTGAAAGGACTGCGGGTTGCCGTCCCGCGCACCCTTGGGGTACGCGCAGGCGCGTACGCGCGCGTACTCGCAGTGCTGCTCGCACTCCTCCTGACGGTGGTGCCCGGCGCGGCCGCCCGCGCCGACTCGGTGATGGGTGACTCGACGATGGGCACGGCGTCAACCGTCAGCCCGTCTACGATTGCGGTCGGCGGGACGCTTACCTACACGCTCTCGGGCTTCCCGCAGGGTGCCTCCGTGGAGATCCTGGTTGACGACCACGACTCCGCGCCCGGCGGAGACTCGGGTGTCATCGGTGAACTCACGGTAGGTGAGGACGGCACCTACGCCGGCGCTCTGGCACTGCCCGGGTACATTTCCAAGGGACCACACTGGCTGCGTTTCCGGGTCACGGCGGGTGAGGACATTCCGACCAACGCCGTGCGCACCCTCGACTACACCAACAAGAGCCCGTACTTCAACGTTGCCGACGTCACCATCATCGGCGGCGAGTCAGCGGCCAAACCGCCCGCACCAAGGCCCGCCGAGGCTACGGAGCCCGCGGAGGCTGCGGCGCCAACCGACACACCGACCAGTACCGGCGCGGCGGCAGGACCCGCCGCAGCCGGGGGCGTGTCCGGTAATTCGTCGTCAGGCGGGAGCTGGGCGGCGGCGTCATTGCCGGTGGTCACGACTGTGCTGTTCGCGCTGGGTGCGATCCTGCTGGTGCTCACCGTGATCGTGCTCATCGAGCGCCGTCGGCTAATCGCCTACGAGCGCGAGCTCGAGTACGCGGCCCGCCGGTGAACCGTGGGCCGCTCAGCCGGGGGCCGCGCTCGGCGTAGTATCGCGCCGGCGCCCGCCCGTCTCGCGGTGCGCCCCGCCGGGCGCCGGCTCAGCGCCCCCAACGGAAGGAAAACAGCACCGTGATGCGAACCCGTGACGCAGGTACTCTGCGCGCAGCCGACATCGGAGAAGTCGTCACTCTTGCCGGGTGGGTAGATCGCCGTCGTGACCACGGCGGCGTCGCCTTCATTGATCTGCGTGATGCCTCCGGCATCGCCCAGGTTGTCATCCGGGAGGAGGTCGCCCACGACCTGCGCGCCGAGTACGTGCTCCAGGTGACCGGTGAGGTCTCAGCACGCCCCGAGGGCAACGCCAACCCCAACCTGCCCACCGGGGAGATTGAGGTAGTCGTCTCCGACGTCGAGATCCTCAACCCCGCGGCGGCGCTGCCCTTCCAGGTCTCCGACCACGCCGAGGACTCCGGCCAGGTGGGGGAGGAGACCCGCCTGAAGTACCGCTACCTCGACCTGCGCCGCACCCCGATGCAGCACGCCATGCGGCTGCGCTCCAAGGTTTCCCGCGCCGCCCGCCGCGTGCTGGATGGACACGACTTCGTGGAGATCGAGACGCCCACGCTGACCCGCTCCACCCCGGAGGGCGCCCGTGACTTCCTGGTGCCGGCGCGCCTCGCACCGGGGTCCTGGTACGCCCTGCCGCAAAGCCCCCAGCTGTTCAAGCAACTGCTCATGGTGGCCGGCATGGAGCGCTACTACCAGATCGCTCGCTGCTACCGCGACGAGGACTTCCGCGCCGACCGCCAGCCGGAGTTCACGCAGCTGGACGTGGAGATGAGCTTCGTGGATCAGGAGGACGTCATCGCCGTCGCCGAGGACATCCTGAAGGAGGTGTGGGCTCTGATCGACTACGAGCTGCCCACCCCGATCCCGCGCATGACCTACCACGACGCCATGGAGCGCTACGGCACCGACAAGCCGGACCTGCGCTTCGGACTCGAGCTGGTAGACCTCACCGAGTTCTTCAAGGACACCACCTTCCGGGTCTTCCAGAACCCCTACGTCGGCGCCGTGGTCATGCCCGGTGGGGCCGCGCAGTCCCGCCGCACCTTCGACGCCTGGCAGGAGTGGGCCCGCCAGCGCGGGGCCCGCGGCCTGGCCTATGTCACGGTTGCAGAAGACGGCACCCTCGGCGGACCAGTCGCCAAGAACATTACCGACGCCGAGCGCGCCGGCCTGGCGGCGGTCGCTGGGGCGAAGCCAGGGGACTGCATCTTCTTCGCGGCCGGCACCGTGGACGCATCCCGCGCCCTGCTGGGCGCCGCCCGCCTGGAGATCGGCAAGCGCTGCGGGCTGATCGACGACGACGCCTGGTCCTTCGTGTGGGTGGTGGACGCACCCCTGTTCAAGCCGTCGGCCGAGGCCAAGGCAGAAGGCGACGTGGCCCTGGGCAAGTCCGCCTGGACCGCGGTCCACCACGCCTTCACCTCGCCCAAGCCGGAGTGCCTGGACACCTTCGACACCGACCCCGCCTCCGCCCTCGCCTACGCCTACGACATCGTGTGCAACGGCAACGAGATCGGAGGCGGCTCCATCCGTATCCACCGCCGCGACGTGCAGGAGCGCGTCTTCAATGTCATGGGCATTGGGCCACAGGAGGCACAGGAGAAGTTCGGCTTCCTGCTGGACGCCTTCAAGTTCGGCGCCCCGCCGCACGGCGGCATCGCCTTCGGCTGGGACCGCATCGTGTCCCTGCTCACCCACGCGGACTCCATCCGTGACGTGATCGCGTTCCCCAAGTCCGGTGGCGGCTACGACCCGCTCACCGACGCCCCCGCGCCGATCACGCCGGAGCAGCGCAAGGAGGCCGGCGTCGACGCCGTCCCCGAGTCGGCGGAGTAGGGAACCAACCGCGGGCGACCACAGCGAATGGAGATACCCGGGCCGGGCCGAGATGGCCCCGCCCGGGTTTTCGCAACCGGGCCGGCGCATGATTCTCTGGATCCTCCCACCGGCCTGCCGGACCTGCCCAGGTGTGAGCGATTCATTGCCGCAGCATTCGGTTACCGGTCAACAGTCCCCAGGCGATGACAACGGCACTGGCCACGAGCTGGGCGAGCAGCATCTGCTCCGGCTTGGACACCCCCGCGGCGAGGAGCGCAGTCGGCAGGCCTACCAGTGCGGCCGCGTCGGGACCGCTGACCAGCATCTCGACCGCGCCAGGCGGCAGTGACCCGATCGGTGAGGCGACCAGACCCAGGGAGAAGTCCGGCGTGGGCCGGAATCCCGAGCGCAACGCCGCTCCGGCCCAGCCGCAGCCCGCCACCAGCACCAGGCCCAGTACCGCCCACGCCTCACCGGCGGTCGCGGGCAGTCGGCCTGCGGTCAACAGGCGCACGAGCACCACCGGAACCGTCCAGAGGATCATCACCACCGTGGGCACCAGCAGGTGCCCGCACCGGACCAGCAGGGGACTGGCCGGCCAGGAGGCGTCGGCTCCACCGTCGAACCAGGCGCGCCGAGCAGGTTCGGCAAGAGTCAGCACCGCCACCCAGCCGCCGATCAGGTGGAAGACCAGCGCTCCCACGGTGCCGACCCCGCTGGACATCACGGGGAAGAGCGCAATGACCAGGCCCGCCAGCAGTTGCAGGGCCCGCCGCGGCTGGCGCCGCAGCAGCAGCCAATCCGCCTGGGCCACTCCCAGCAGGGGACGCAGTCCGCGCGGAAGGCGGAGGGCGAAGCGGACCAATGGCAGGCGAGAGGAGCCGGATGGGCGTCGCGCCGGAGCCGACAGCAGACGCCCCAACGCGCGCGTGTCCAGGGACAGCAGGGACACCTGTGCACCCAGATTGCGCGCTGCCACCTCCGCCAGGCGTGCGTCCGGCACATCGACCAGCCGAGTCCGCAATCGCCACCACCACGCCACGGCCGCCAGGCCTGCCAGCAGCCCAGAGGCCGTGAATAGGGCTCCGCCCGCATGATCCGGGAAGGGAACACCGCCGACACCGGCGGCAAACGCGGTTGCCGCCGCAATCAGCACCGCCGCTCCCGCCCCGCGCACACCCGCGTCGTTCACCTGTGCCTGCACCAGCGCCAGGAGCAACAGCTCAGCGGTACTCCCGCCGAGCAGTATCATCCCGGCGGCCGTCGTCGGTTCGGCGCCCGCCACCACCGCCATCAGGAGCCCGGTGGCGGCGCCTACCGCCACCGCCAAGCTCATCTCCGCCCGCGCCACCGGATCAAGCAGACCGCGCCGGTCCCCGGGCATGGGCAGCCACCAGGTGACCTCGTAGGGACGCAGGAACAGCGGACCCAGCCGCCGCAGCGGATCCAGGAGCAGACGCGTCAGCACCAAGATCAGCAGCAGCACCGCCCACACCGGGGCCACGACGGTGGACCCGTTACCGGACGGCGTGGAGCCGGTCCCCAAACGCCCCAGGTACGGCGCCGCCATGGCGCCGATCACGGCGGCGGCCAGCACGGTGTCGTAAACGTCTCCGAGTAGCGCCGAGCGGCTGCGCGTGCTGACCGTGTGAGCGCGCGCCCATCTGCGCAAGTCCCGGCCCGAGGGCAGCTCGGCGGAGCGGTGCGCGGGCGCTTTCATAGCGTGCCTTCAGTGATGGCGCGTACTCCGTCGGCGACGCTGAGTGGGCGGGTGTCATTGCCGACCAGCAGTACCTCGGTCGCCGCGGTGCCTACGAACTCCGCGTCATGACAGGCGAGCAGTACCCCGATTCCCGCCTTCCGCTCAGCAACTAGCCTGCGGGCGAGGGCGCGGCGGGTGACGTGATCCAGACGCTGCTCCGGCTCATCCAGCACCAGTAGGCGGCGGGGACGGGCCAGTACCGCGGCCAGCGCCAGGCGGCGCCGCTGTCCCGATGACAACTCGTCGGGCAGGGCATGCGCCGCAGCCGCCAAATTGAACTCGTCCAGGAGTTCGGCGGCGGTGCGCTCCGGCGCGGGGGTGGAGTGTCCATAGCAGACCAGGGCGAGATGCTCGGCGACGGTCAGGGTGGGGAAGAAGGACTCCTCGCCCAGGTCGCGCGCCACCGCCCGGCGCTGCCGCCCCGAGCGCGGGTCGGGCATCCGCCCCAGCAGCGTCACCTCGCCGTCGATGGGTGGGAGCAGGCCGAGGCAGGTGCGCAGTAGAGTGGATTTGCCGGCACCGTTGACACCGACCAGTGCCAGGACCTCACCGGGGCGGAGCGTGAAGCTCGCCGGGGCGCACACCGCGTGTTCGCCATAGCCCACGCTCAGATTACGGGCGGTAACCAACGCCTGGCCGCCCACTGCAGGTGTACGTGACCCGGGCATGGCGGTCCTCCTCGACCCTAGCGGTTGCGCCCGATGCTACCGGCCCGGGCAGCAAAGCGCGCCGCCGCGCAGGTCAAGAAAGTACCGGTGCCCGGCATAGGCGCCGGAAGACCGCCGTGCGCGTCCGGAACGATGCTTCAACCAGCAACCGCGGAATGAGCCGCGGCACCGACACGACGGAGTGAAACACATGCGCCTTGCACCCCCGAAGATCCTGATCCCCGGGCTGATCGCCATCGCCGTATTCATGACCGGTGACGGCTTCGAGCTGACCTTCCTGTCCAAGTACCTCGTCTCCCTCGGCTTCGCCGCCACCCAGGCGTCAACGGTCATCACCGCCTACGGCCTGATGGCCGCCCTGGCAGGCTGGGCATCCGGCGTCATGGCCGAGACCTTCGGGGTCCGCCGGATCATGCTCATTGGAGCCGGGCTGTGGATCAGCCTGCACCTGCTGTTCATCGGCGTAGCCATCCCCTCGGGCCTCTACCCACTGATCCTGGTGGTCTACGCCGGCCGCGGACTGGCCTATCCGCTGTTCATCTACTCCTTCGTCGTGTACATCACCCAGAAGGTTGCGCCGGCATCCCGCGCCTCCGCCATGGGCTGGTTCTGGACCGCCTACTCCATCGGCATCGGCTGTCTGGGCTCCTGGATCCCCGCCCGCACCATCAACTTCATCGGCGAGCGGGGCACGCTGTGGTTCTCCCTGGCCTGGACCATCACCGGCGGCCTGCTCTGCCTACTGTTCGTCGGACGTGGCGAGCCTCAACCGGTGCGCGGTGACCTGCGCGACACGCTGCGACAACTGTCGGTAGGGGTGACCATCCTCGGTACCAACCGCGAGGTGGCCCTGACGGCGATCGTCCGCGTCATCTGCAACCTCAGTCTCTATGGCTTCCCGGTCATCATGCCGCTGTACCTGACCACGGCCGGTTACGGCGAGGAGTGGTTCACCATGCCGCAGTGGATGACCATCTGGGGCATCCAGTTCGCCGTCACCGTCTTCGGCAACCTCTTCTGGGGCTGGATCGGCGACCGCTACGGCTGGATGCGGCAGATGCGCTGGTACGGGTGCTGGTTCTGCGCCGCCGCCACCCTCGGCTTCTACTACGTGCCGCAGTTCCTGGGCGGCAACATGATCGCCCTAGGCGCCGCCGCCGTACTCCTGGGCATGGGCGTGACCGCCTTCGTCCCCATGGCCGCCGTATTCCCCGCCCTGGCGCCCGAGCACCGCGGGGCCGCCATCTCCGCCAACAACCTCGCCTCCGGCCTGACCACCTTCGTCGGCCCCGGACTGGTCACCCTGCTGCTGCCGCACATCGGCGTCGCCGGAGTGTGCTGGACCTATACCGCCCTGTACCTGCTGGGCTCCCTGATCACCGTCTTCATCCACCCCGACCAGCCCGGCTTCGACCGCAATGGGCGGCGCCTGCCGGCCACAGCCGACCGCCGCGTGACGGAGGTGGACGCCTGAACCCATCCAATCGCCGACCCTCCTTAAAGCCGCGAATCACACCAAACTCCCGCAACCAACCCACCAGGAGAAGAAACCATGAAGGCTGTAGTTCTAGAGAAGCGCAACGAGATCAACGTCCGCGAGGTTCCCGGTGACCTCGTCTGTGGCCCCGGCCAACTGCGCATCGCCCCGCACACCGTCGGCATCTGCGGCTCGGACGTCCACTACTACACGCACGGGCGCATCGGCAGGTACATCGTCGAGGCGCCGATGATCCTGGGCCACGAGGCCTCCGGCACCGTGCTGGAAGTCGGTGAGGGCGTCACCGACTTCGCCGTCGGCGACCGTGTGGCCATGGAGCCGGGCGTGCCGGACATGAGCTCGCGGGCCTCCCGCATGGGCATGTACAACGTCGACCCCGCCGTCTCCTTCTGGGCGACTCCGCCGGTGGACGGCTGCCTGGTTGAGGAGGTCATCCACCCGGCCGCCTTCACCTACCACTTGCCCGACAACGTCTCCTACGGGGAGGGCGCCCTGCTGGAGCCGCTTGCCGTCGGCATGCATGCAGCCACGAAGGCCGCCATTCACCCGGGCGACGTCGCCGTCGTCTCAGGCTGCGGCACGGTCGGCATGCTCACGGCCGCCGCGGCTCTCGCCGGCGGCGCCTCCACCGCCATCGTCTCCGACGTCTCCCCGGTCAAGCTCGAGATCGCCTCCCAGATCCCCGGCGTGGTCACCGTGGACCTGCGCGAGCAGCGCCTGCTCGACGTCGTGAACGAGCGCACCGCCGGCTGGGGCGCCGACGTCGTCTTCGAGGCCTCCGGCCACCCGTCGGCCTATGAGGACCTGTGGAAGCTGGGCGCCCCCGGCAACCGCACCGTGCTGGTCGGCATCCCCGTGGACCCGGTCACCGTGGATGTCACCGAGGTGCAGGCCCGTGAGACCCGCATCGAGACGGTCTTCCGCTATGCCAACGTCTACCAGCGGGCAATCGACCTGGTGGCTGCCGGCAAGATCGACCTCAAGCCCTTCATCACCGACACCTTCCCGATGGATCGGGCCAAGGAGGTCTTCGACCGGGTGGCCGAGGGCCGCCCCGGGGACGTCAAGCTGCAGATCACGGTGGGCTGAGCCGAGGCCACAACCGTGCAAAGGGCCAGCCATCGCAACCGGCCACGGGCCGGTGGGCGGGGCGCGCACAATGAACGCGTGTCCTCCCCACCGGCCCGCCCCGGCACGCTCCCACGCCCCTCCGCCCCGAGCGCCGAGTCCGCCTCGGGAGCGAAGTTAGACGTGGGTGACCTGGAGGTCATCGTTCCCGACGTCGGCACCTCGGTGCGCTGGTGGACGCACGGATATCCCGACCCGCTCGCACGCTGGCACCACCACCCCGAGATCGAGTTCCATCTGATCCGCGCGGGCTCCGGGCAGATGCTCGCGGGTGACCGCACCGTCGACTTCGACGCCGGCCAGGTCACCTTGATGGGCCCGCACCTGCCGCACAACTGGCTGTCGGACCTGGCCCCCGGGGAACTGCTGCCCGACCGTGACGTGCTGTGCCAGGTGCTGCCCGAGCGATTCACGGCGGCTTCCACGCAGCTGCCAGAACTAGCCGGCATGCGGGCGCTGGTCGACCGCGCACGTCGGGGCATCCTGCTATCCGGGGCGAGCCGTGCGCGGGCAGCCACACTGCTGGAGAGGATGGGACAGCGCGGACCCCTCGGGCGGCTAGCCGCGCTGCTAGAGCTGGTAGACGTCTTCCTGTCCGCACCCGACGACGAGGCGCGCCCCATCGCCACCGCCGGCTACATACCCAGCCTCGACGACGCCACCGCCGCCCGGATCAACACGGTGCTCGACTACGTCGAGGCCAACCTGGCGGGGGAGATCTCCATGACTCGGGCAGCGGAGCTGGTTGCGCTCAGCCCATCGGCGTTCTCCCGGTTCTTCCATGTCACCGCCGGGATCACCTTCTCCGAACTGGTGCGGCGACGTCGCATCGCACGGGCCTGCCACCTGCTGCGCACCACCGACCTGCCGGTGGCCCGGGTATGCGCGCTGAGCGGCTACACCAACCTGGCCAACTTCAACCGCCGCTTTCGGGACGAGACCGGCACCACCCCCAGCGCCTACCGGCGCGGAGGCGCCTGAGCCGGCCCGCACATGCAGCCTGGTGCGAAAGCAGCGCGGAACAAGATGACGTGATCCGTGGAACAATATGCCGCATGTCACGCTACATTGAGTTGCACCCCGTCACCCCGCAGGCACGACTGGTCACCAAGATCGTCGACCGGCTCCGGGACGGTGAGCTCATCGCCTATCCCACGGACTCCGGCTACGCACTCGCCTGCGCGCCCGGCAACAAGGAGGGCCTGGAACGCATACGCGCCATCCGCCAACTGGACTCCAAGCACAACTTCACCTTCGTGTGCGCCAACTTCGCCCAGGTCGGCCCGCTTGCGATCGTCGGCAACAACGCCTTCCGGCTGATCAAGCGGCTGACTCCGGGTCCATGGACCTTCATCCTCAAGGGCACCAAGGAGGTGCCGCGGATGACGCTCAACCCCAAGAAGCACACCCTGGGCGTGCGCATCCCCGACCACGCCATCGCGCAGGCGCTGGTCAAGGAATTCGGCGCCCCGATCCTGTCCTCCACCCTCATTCGTCCCGGACAGACCACGCCGGAGTCCAACGGCTGGGAGATTGAGGAGGAACTCGGCCACCTGATCGACGTCGTCATCGAGGGGCCGGTGACCTCCATCGAGCCAACCACCGTAATCGACCTGACTGCGGATGTTCCGGAGGTTGCCAGAGAGGGCGCGGGCGATACCAGCCTGCTGTGAGACTGGAAAGCATTCCGTGCTGGTCGCCGACGCATGCCGGTGACCAGCACGGAAAGGTTGCAGTACGCAACTCGACGTCGGCGGCGGACAGCCTCACTGGTGCCTGAGTTCAGGAGCGGGCGGCTGCGGGGCCCTCCAGACCGTATCGCTCGTACACGCGCCTGAGCGGCTCAGGCGCCCACCAGTTCAACCGGCCCAGCAGCGTCATGGTGGCAGGCACGAGCAGCATACGCACCAGGGTGGCGTCCAATGCGACGACGATCGCGAGCGCCAGCCCGATCTCCTTGACGATCAGCAACTCGCCGCTGACGAATCCCAGGAACACAATGACCATGATCAGGGCGGCGAAGGTGACGATACGGCCAGAGCGCTGCAAGCCCTTGGCCACCGCCGTGTCGCTGTCCGCTCCGGCGTCCCAGTACTCCTTGATCCGGCCCAGCAGAAACACCTCGTAATCCATGGCCAGGCCGAAGCCGACACCGATCGTGGTGACCACCACGTAGGCTTCCACCCCGCCGATGGGGGTGAAGCCGAGCACGTCAGTCAGGTGCCCCTCCTGGAACACCCAGGCGAGCACGCCCAGGGATGCCGCCAGTGAAAGCAGGTTGATCACCAGCGCCTTCAGCGGCACCAGCAGGGAACCGGTCATCAGGAACAGCAGTGCGAAGGTAACCAGCACGATGAATCCGGCCACCCATGGCAGGGCCGCCAGCGTCGCCAGGCGGAAGTCGAGCTGACTGGCCGCCTGCCCCGTCACCCACATATCGGCGGGCGCTGCGAGCGTGCGCATGGTGGCTACTGCGTCCTCCGCCGCACGTGAGGACGACTCATCCGCCAGGTCGAGGTAGACCACCGTATAAGCGCCCGCGGTCGCCACGCGTAGCACCTGCGCTACGCCCTCGGACGTGGCCAAGTCGGCATTGATGAAGTCGGTTACCCGCTCGCCGGTGGCGGCAATAATCACGGTAGCGTCCTGCTGGGTGACGGCGGAGTAGTTCTCCTCCAGGACCGTCAGGTAGGTGCGCTGGTCGGAGTCTGCGGGCAGCAGCTCGGTTGTGGAGGTCAGCGAGTGCAGGTTCCGCGCGGGGGAGGCCAGCACTACCAGGGCTACCACGCAGGCGACCAGCACCACCCAGGCCATGCGCTGGACCTGCCTGGCGATCCACCGGAACACGCCCCGTTCACCGGTGGCGTCCCCCGTGCGGCGCAGTACGGCTCCGACCAGTGGGATGCGCTGCAGAAGCGACGGGCGCAGCATCCGCCGGCCCAGCAGCACCAGTACCGCCGGCACCAATGTGAGTGCGGCGGCGGCCGCGATCAGGCACGACGCCAGGCATGCCACACCGATGGAGCGCAGGGTCGAGGTTCCCACAAGCACCAGCCCGAGCATGCAGGCGGCCACTGTCAGTGCGGAGAACAGCACCGTGCGGCCGGCCGTGGCCAAGGTCGTTGCCACGCAGTCTGCGATCAGTGTGTCCCGCCGTCCGGTGCGGCGCCGACGCTGCCTACCGCCGGTGCCTGCGCCCTCCGCGGCGTAGGAGCGGACCAGCTCCTCCCGGTACCTGGAGGTGACTAGCAGCCCGTAGTCGATGGACAGGCCTAGGCTGATCACCGTCACAATGTTGATGACGAAGGACTGCAGCTCCATGGCGAAGCTCAGGGCGTACAGCACTCCCATGGTTCCGGCGATCGAGACGAAAGCGCCCAGCAGCGGCATACCGGCGGCGAGGAAGCCGCCGAACACAAGCACCATGACAATCAGCGCCAGGGGGAGTGAGATCAGCTCGCCCCTGAGCAGGTCGCTGCGGACCTGATCGCCCACGGCGTCGACCATCAGGGCGTCATCGGAGACGATGCCGCGCACGGAGGGGTCCACCACGGTCAGTTCACCGGGCACCTGGGCCAGGCGTGCCTCGACTCTGGTGACCAGCTGGGCCAGCTCGCGGGCGTAGGCGGTGTCATCGGCGGGGGCGACTTCAGCGCCGTTGGGGTCGGCGGTAACCACGATCAGGAAGCCGTCCAGCTCTGCCGAGGCCAGCATCTGGGCGGCCGGCTCGGAGAGCATTCCGGGCACGACGAAGGGGTCGATCACGTTCTGCTCACCCACCAGTGCGCGCAGGTCAGCGTGCGCCTCCTCCAGCGCGTCGGCAACCGCCTGCTGGGACTCAGAGGCGGAGATATCGATGTCCGTGACCAGGAGCGTCACCGTCTGCGCGTCCCCCGACAAGGTCGCCAGGATCTGCTCGCCCTCGGCACTCTGGGTGCCGGCGACCGCGGTACTGCCTGCCGATGCGCGGTCGAACAAGTTGGGCCCGCCCAATCCCGTCACGGATGCGACCAGCAGCAGCAGCGCGACAACCAGCCAGGTGCCGACAATGATCCAGGCGTCCTTGACGACGCGGCGGGAGAGCCAGGCAAGCATGGGGCTAGTCTTACAGACCCTCCCAGCAGAAATGGGCCGCCGCTCGGTCTCGGCACGGATCGGGTGTTGAATCATATGCATGAATCAGGGCACCGACCTGTTTGAGAGCGCGAGTACCGACGACGTCGGCATCCCCTCCGATGCGCACGCGCCTTTAGCGGTACGCATGCGCCCGCGTACCCTGGACGAGGTACTCGGCCAGGACCACCTGCTTGCGCCCGGTTCTCCGCTGCGGCGCCTGGTCGAGCCGCCCTCCGGGCGTGCCTCCGGCGCGGGCGTGTCCAGCGTGGTGCTGTGGGGGCCGCCCGGCACCGGCAAGACGACCCTCGCCTACCTCGTGGCCCGCGGCTCCGGCCGCCGCTTCGTGGAACTGTCGGCCGTGACCGCCGGCGTGAAGGACGTCCGGCAGGTCGTCTCAGATGCTCGCCGTCGGCTGGCGGCGGGGGAGGAGACGGTCCTATTCATCGACGAGGTACACCGCTTCTCCCGCTCCCAGCAGGATGCGCTGCTGCCCAGCGTGGAGAACCGGTGGGTAACGCTGATGGCGGCCACCACCGAGAACCCCAGCTTCTCCGTGGTCTCTCCGCTGCTGTCGCGCTCCCTGCTGCTGACGCTGCACCCGCTTGGGGCCGACGCCGTACGTGCCCTGATCGACCGCGCCCTGACCGATGCCCGGGGCCTGGCCGGCGAGGTCTCGCTGGCTGATGACGCCCGCGAGCAGATCGTGCGCATGGCGGGATCTGATGCGCGCAAGGCGCTGACCGTGCTTGAGGCGGCGGCCGGCGCCGTGCTCGCCGCTGCTCCCGGTGGCGGTACTGGGGGGCCGGTGCCGCAGATCGGGCTGGCCGACGTCGAGCGCGCCGCGGATGTCGCCGCCGTGCGCTATGACCGTCAGGGTGATCAGCACTACGACGTGATCAGCGCGTTCATCAAGTCAATGCGCGGTTCGGACCCAGACGCCACCTTGCACTACCTGGCCCGGATGATCGTCGCCGGGGAGGACCCGCGCTATATCGCACGCCGCATCACGATACACGCCGCCGAGGACGTTGGCCTGGCGGATCCGACTGTGCTGTCAACGGCGGTGGCGGCGCAGCAGGCGGTCGCCCTGATCGGTATGCCGGAGGCGCAGCTGGTGCTGGCCCAGGCGGCGCTGGCGGTAGCCACTGCGCCGAAGTCGAACGCCGTGACCGTAGGCATCAGCGAGGCCATGGCGGATGTGCGCGCCGGCCGCGCCGGGCAGGTGCCCCCGCACCTGCGCGATGCCCACTACGCCGGCGCCGAGCGGCTGGGCCACGGCGCCGGCTACCGCTACCCGCATGACTTCCCGCACGGCCTCGTGGCCCAGCAGTACCTGCCTGCGGAGCTGGAAGGTGCCGAATACTACCGGCCTACCGGCAACGGCTTTGAGGAGCAGCTGTCCCGGCGGCTCGCCGCCGTTAAGCGTATCGTGCGCGCGCACCGGGACGCCGAGGAGGAGGGGCACAGGTGATGAAGAGGACGCGCACCGCGATCCGACGCCCCTGGGTGAGGATTGTTTTGACGGGGCTGGGCGCCGGGTTCCTGGCGGGGCTGTTCGGCGTCGGCGGGGGACTGGTAATAGTGCCTGCGCTGACGGCTTTTGTGGGCATGGATCAGCGCCGCGCCGCAGCTACTTCACTGGTGGCGATTGTGCCGACTTCAATCGTCGGCGCGGTCTCCTATGGCGTGCAGGGGCAGGTGTCGCTCGTGGCCGCGGTGTTCCTGGTCCTCGGCTCCCTGATCGGCGCCCAGATCGGCGTGCGACTGCTGCGCGCCCTCCCGGCGCGGATTCTGCCTTGGATCTTCGTCGCCTTCGCGCTGTTCGTCATCGTCTCGCAGCAGATCGTGGTGCCCGTGCGCGACGCCGGGCTCACGCTGACCCCGGGCAGCGGCGCCGCTCTCGTGGGCGTCGGCCTGGTGGCGGGCGTGCTGTCCGGCCTGGTGGGCGTGGGCGGTGGCGCGGTGATCGTTCCTGGCACGCAGTTGGCGGTCGGTATGGGGGACCTGCTGGCGCGGGGCACCTCCCTGGTGGTGATGCTGCCCACCGCGCTGTCAGGAACAATCACCAATCTGCGCCACGGCGTGGCCGACGTGCGCATAGGGCTCGTCGTAGGAGTAGCGTCGGCCGCTGCGTCCCCAGCGGGAAGCGTCGTCGCCGGCCTGGTCAGCCCACGCACGGGCTCGGTCCTGTTCAGTCTGTTCCTGGTGTACGTGATCATCTCCACCCTGCTGCGTGCCCGTGGCTCCTCCCCACGTAGTGCCGCGTAGGACGCAGGCGAAGTAAGGCGGCGCCTCTGCGTGAGGATGCGGTTGGCGAAGTCGAGCTTGACGAAGCCGGTCAAGCCCAGCTCTTCGCGTTTATGGCGTGTGGTGGTTCAGTGGCTGGGTGCGTGTGCGCGCTGGGTGGCTGACGGTTCGTACCTCGTGGCGGCGGTTCGCGTGCCCGTGGTTGGCGGTTCGTACCTGGTGGTGACGGTTCGTACGTTCTGGTCGACGATTCGTACCCCACGGTGACGGTTCGTACCGCAGGGGTACTGTGATGTCTCATGACTTCTGGGACTGTTGGATCTCATGACATCTGGGAGTGTCAGAAGTCGTGAGATTCTGGG
>NZ_PIZD01000049.1:166160-201970 GCF_010365615.1 Actinomyces sp. 565 | reverse complement strand
CGCAGCGGCCGGCGCGGGGGCACGCCCGCGGGTCGCGGGCCGTCCGACCGGGCGCCGCCTGCCGGCACCGACGGCGCAGTCCGGCTCGGGCCGCGGCCGTCATCCGACGAGTGGCCGGGCTGGGTTCGGTCCAGTGAATCCATGGCCCCAGCATGACACAACCCGCTGTGCTGGGCGCGCGGAGTTTCGGTACCGTGGTCGTGGTGAACGGCGCGCCGGCGCCGAGCCGTCCGGGCAGCGCCCGCGCCCGGCACAAGCACCGACCTGGAGGCTACGGAGGCCACCGTGACCACATCCCACAGCCCTGCACCCGGTACCGACGCCGCCCTCGGCACCCCGGGAACACCGTCGGCCACTCGGGTGGCGCTGCTCGGCTCCGGGGAGCTCGGCAAGGAGGTGACGATCGCGCTCATGCGCCTGGGCGTGGAGGTGACCGCGATCGACCGCTACCCGGGCGCGCCGGCGCAGCAGGTCGCCCAGCACGCCGTAACCGTGGACATGTCCGATCCGGTGGCGCTGACGGCGGCGATCGAGTCCACCGGGGCGGGGATCGTCGTACCGGAGATCGAGGCCCTGGCCACCGACGCCCTGGTGGCGCTGGAGGAGGCCGGCGCGGTGCGGGTGGTGCCGACCGCGCGCGCCGCCCGGCTGACCATGGACCGGGAGGGCATCCGGAGGCTCGCCGCCGAGGAGCTCGGCCTGCCCACCAGTCCCTACGCCTTTGCCTCCAGTGCCGCGGAGCTCGCCGCCGGGGCCGAGCAAGTCGGCTATCCGTGCATCGTCAAGCCCGTGATGTCCTCCTCCGGGCACGGCCAGTCCGTGCTGCGCCGTCCCGACGACGTGGCTGCCGCCTGGCGACTAGCGGCCGCGGGGGGCCGGGTGGACCGGGGCCGGGTGATCGTGGAGGGCTTCGTCGACTTCGACTCCGAGATCACCCTGCTGACGGTCCGTTCCCGCGACCCGCGCACCGGCCGGACCGTCACCTCCTTCTGCGAGCCTGTGGGCCACCGCCAGGTGGACGGCGACTATGTGGAGTCCTGGCAGCCGCACCCGCTGCCCCCGGCTGCGCTGGAGCGGGCGCAGGAGGTGGCCGCCGCGGTGACCGGGGCGCTGGGCGGCTGGGGCCTGTTCGGGGTGGAGCTGTTCATCTGCGGGCAGGAGGTGCTCTTCTCGGAGGTCTCGCCCCGACCGCACGACACCGGCATGGTGACCCTGGCTACGCAAAGCCTGAGCGAGTTCGAACTGCATGCCCGGGCCCTGCTGGGGCTGCCTGTGGACACGGCGCTGCGCTCCCCCGGCGCCTCCGCCGTGGTCAAGTCCCCTGTAGAGTCCGGGCGCGGCTCCGGGGTCGTCTACCGGGGCGTCGCCGAGGCGCTGACGGTGCCGGGCAGCGATGTGCGCCTGTTCGGTAAGCCCGATGCGCATCCGGGCCGCCGCATGGGCGTGGCCGTGGCGGCAGCCGACGACGTCGACTCGGCCCGCCGACGCGCCCAGGAGGCGGCCGGCGCCATCACCGTGACGCGCCCCGAGAAGTGACCGAGAGTGAGCCGCCACTATGTGTTGCCATAGCAGGAGTACCGAGCGCAGATGGCAGTGTTCAGGTGAATAGGTTGCCCTCCTGGGTCGGGCGTCCCCGCCGGCGCATGGATGTACCAGCCTTCTCCAGCAGGCCACGGATCCGGCCGATCGAATACCCGGTTTCCTCGGCGAGCTGCCGGACGCTGGCACCGTCACGATAACGTTGGCTAAGCAAGCCAGAGAGGGTCTTGGCAGTCTCTCCGTCCAAGCGGTCGTGGGGCTCAAGGTAAGGTGCGGTGATGGCCCCACCGGAGTAGCCTTTGTACACCTGTCCGCGGGGCTGGATGTCAACGCCGGACTCATCGCCCCACGCCGTCCATCCAGGCATTGCCTGGCGGGCGAACAACTCCAGGTAAGGACCGGGCGAACAGTCCTCGATGAGCTTGTACTGCTCATCCGGTTTGCGGGAGTGCTCTCGCTTGCGAGTCTCGATCATATTGACTTGTCGACGAGCCGGCGCGAGTGTGCGCATGCGACCACGGACTCCGAACAGGATCAACTCGGTGACGTTGCGGAAGTAGAAGCCGACGCCGCGGCCGTCGGGGCCGCCGTCCTTTCGGCGCTTGGCCCACACGATGTTGCTGACATACCGGAAGCCCCAGCTCTCCATGACGCGCAGGCCATCGGGCAGCAGTGCGTTGGGCACCCATAGGTATAGATGAGCGTCCTTCGCAACATGCTCGGCAACCGGCAGGTCGCAGATCGCCTGGAGGTCAAGCGTGGAGTAGCGGTCAAGCCGCCGGTGCTCGGGAGCGACCTTGCCGGTGCGATTCTGGAAGCGCCACGGCGGGTCAGCAAGCACAGTCTTGAACCCGCCCTCAACGGTCGGCAGGGGTTCGATGACGTCATTTGGGCGCAGGGGTTCTACTGACACGATGAGGCCTCCATAAGATCTAGTTACTCCAACTAGATCTTATCAGAGCCCGGCCACCCTATCACGCGCTCGGGCTCGATGCCGACCAAGAACAGCGGGCACTGCCCGCCGCCACCGAGATTGACCTGCGGTAGGAGCTTGTTCCAGTGGGTCGTGGCCTTACCGTACTTGGTATTTGAGTACATGCCCTCGTTACCCCAGTGCTCAAGCTCGGCCTGAAGCCGCGGGCCCCGCGTGACGATGACACCGACCGCGATCACGCCCTCGTTGTGCAGTCCAGAGAAGTTCTGGAGGTCTCGCGCATAGAAAGGGTCCTTGTTATTCCATTCCATCTCGACCGCAACGCCGGGATACCAGCCGTCCTCCCCCAGCTTGAAGACGTCGATTTCGTGACTGCGCGTCTTGAAGATGGGACGCTCATCGATCAACTTCTCGATGGTGACGTTGTGCTTGTTCCACCCCTGGTCGTACAAGGACTCGTCAAACCTCTTGGTGTGCCGTGCTCGGCTACCGCCGCCGGCCGCAATGTCATCGGTAAAATTGATCGTGAATGAGTTGAGCGCGTTGACCAGGTCGTTGAACAACGTCGGGAAGGAGTTGGCCAGGATCACGTCCGCGTAGCGGGTGACTCCGTAGATGTATCCCTCTGGCATGCCAGACACGCTCGGTTGACCCACAACTCCAGGCAGGACATCGTCGGCGTACTCCTCTGGTCGATCGTTCATGGTGCCAATGCTACCGAGTGAGTGATGCTGCGGCACGGTGGCCCGCCCGGTACTCGCACTAGTCTTCTGCGAGTTTTTCGGCGTCAACTTGGCACTCACATGCCCGGTCTTGTCCGCCAAGTCTCTTTGAAGAACTCTAGCCGCGGGGCCGCATGCATAGACCAGCGGGCAGACGGATGGCTCCATCGTCTTCCAGACCTGGACCATCGGCGATGGCAGTCTGCTCATCTTTGGCTCAACCTGGCCGCGATGGAAGGAATGATGGACCGGTCCGCGTTCGTTGAGGCGTCGTAGGCCTCGATTCAGGAACCACCTGCTATTGTGGTCCGTTCCCACGACCCGCACGGCATCAAGAACATTGTCTCCTTCTACGAGCCGATCGGACACCGGCAGACGGAGACGACGACTGCGTGGAGCCGCGGCGGCGGCCGACGACGTCGACTCGGCCCGCCGACGCGCCCAGGAGGCGGCCGGCGCCATCACCGTGATGTGCCCCGTGGACTAGTCATCGAGGCGGTCAGCGAGCTCAGCTACTGCGCCGCGGCGGGGTGACCCGGGCCTCGCCGTCGCCATAGTGCACGCCCTCCTCCGCCTTTACGGCAGCCACCAGCACGAAGCTGAGGGTGACCAGCAGCGCCCAGCTGCCGAGCTTGCCCACATGTACCAGGTGCCACCCGGCCTGCTGGTCGGGGTAGCGCCACGCATTGAGGAACGTGCCGAGGTTCTCCGCCAGCCACAGGAAGACCCCGATCAGCACGAACGACACCGCGGTCGGCATGCGGTAGCGGTCCCCGCCCACGGTGAAGTGCACCGTGGAGCCCCACAGGGCCAGGAGGAAGCCGACCGCCACCACCCAGCGCAGGTCCCAGATGAAGTGGTGGGTGTAGAAGTTGGCGTAGGCGGCCACTGCCAGGGCCGTGACCGGCCAGCGGCGGAAGTCGGAGATGTGCAGGTCGAAGCGCCGGAAGGCCTGGCAGATATAGGAGCCGACCGAGGCGTACATGAAGCCCGAGAAGATCGGCACCCCACCCAGGCGTACCACGCCGGCATCCGGGTAGGTCCAGGAGCCGACTCGCACCTTGAAGACCTCCAGCGCCAGGCCGATCAGGTGGAAGGCGCAGATCACCGCCAGCTCCCGCCATGTCTCAAGCTTCAGCACCACGAAGGCGGTCTGCACCACCACCACGTAGATGAGCAGCGCGTCATAGCGTGCCAGTGGCAGCTCCACCCGGTTCCAGACGAGCACGGAGACCGCCATGCCGGCGAATACGGCGATCGGGAAGGCGCAGCAGGCCAGTTGGGTGGCAGTGAACTGGGCCAGGCGCAGCGGCAGCAGCCGCAGCCGGCTCAGCGGGGCGCGTTCTTCGGGCATCGGCACACACTACCCGGTGCCCGGCGCGTCCGCCGTGAGCCGGCTGCGACCGTCGGCAACCGCGTGGCCGGTCAGGCCTTCAGGCTGGCGCCGTTCGAGGCGATCACGTCCCGGTACCAGCCGAAGGACTGCTTGCGGTAGCGCTCCAGGGTGCCGGTGCCGTCGTCGTTGCGGTCCACGTAGATGAAGCCGTAGCGCTTGGACATCTGGGCGGTGGAGGCGGAGACGCAGTCGATGCAGCCCCAGGAGGTGTAGCCGATGACTTGCACGCCGTCGGCGATGGCCTCACGCACCTGCACCAGGTGGTCGTTCATGTAGTCGATGCGGTAGTCGTCCGCGACGGTGGGGGTCCCGTCGGGGCCGGTGATCAGCTCGTCGCGGGCGCCTAGGCCGTTCTCGACGATGAACAGGGGCTTGCCCCAGCGGTCCCAGTAGTCGTTGAGGATGGTGCGCAGGCCGCGCGGGTCGATGGCCCAGCCCCACTGGGAGACCTCCAGGGTGGGATTCACGACGCCGCCCATGAGGTTGCCGCCGCTGGCCTCCCGCTCCTGAGTGGCAGTCTCGCAGGAGGACATGTAGTAGGAGAAGGACACGAAGTCAACCGTGTGCTCGGCCAGGGTGCGGCGGTCGTCCTCGGTAATGTCCAGCTCGATGCCCTTGTCCCGGAGCTTGCGCAGGAAGTAGCCGGGGTAGGCGCCGCGCACGTGTACGTCGCCGAAGGTGTAGTTATCCCGTTCGGCCTGCTTGGCGGCCCACACGTCCCGCGGGTCCGGGGTAAGCGGGTAGAAGGGGATCGCCAGGATCATGCAGCCGACCTTCAGGTCGGGGCTCACCTCGTGGGCGATGCGGGTGGCGGATGCGGAGGCCACGAGCTCGTGGTGGATCGCCTGGTACAGGTCCTGCTCGCTCAGCTCCTCCTTGGGCGTGTTGATGCCGCCGGACATGAAGGGCTCGTGGAGCACGGAGTTGATCTCGTTGAAGGTCAGCCAGTACTTGACCCGCCTGCCGTAGCGCTCGAACAGGGTGCGGGCGTAGCGCTCGAAGAAGCCGATCATGCGCCGGTCGGCCCAGCCGTTGTACTCGCGGGACAGGTGCAGCGGGGTCTCGTAGTGGCTGATGGTAACCAGGGGCTCGATGCCGTACTTCTCCAGCTCGTCCAGGACCCGGTCGTAGAAGGCCAGGCCTGCCTCGTTGGGCTCGGTCTCATCCCCCTTGGGGAAGATGCGGGACCAGGCGATGGAAAAGCGGAAGACCTTGAAGCCCATCTCCGCCAGCAGGGCGATGTCCTCCTTGTAGCGGTGGTAGAAGTCGATGCCCTCCAGCTTGAGGTTGTCCGGCGTGGGGGCCTCGGCGCGGGGGCCGACGATGCCCTGGGGCATGACGTCCTGGACGCTCAGTCCCTTGCCGTCGGCGTCGTAGGCGCCCTCGTACTGGTTAGCGGCCAGTGCGCCGCCCCACAGGAAGTCGTTGGGGAAGGTCATTGGTGCCGGCATGGTTGGTTTTCTCCTTAGCTCAGTTGCTTGGCATGTTTCCGGGTTCGTGCTCGATTGTGCCTCGCCCGCGCCGGTGCTTCGCGCACCGGCACGGGCGGAGGGAGTCAGTGGTCGATCTCGACGACGTCGGCGTCGGCCTCCACGTCGGCGTCGGCCACCGGGACCACGCCCGCCAGGCTCGCCGTGTTGGTGACCACCAGGATCGTGGTGGGGTCGTACCCGCCCTCGCGCACGATGTCTAGATCGACCTCGGCCAGTTCCTGCCCGCGTGCGACGCGCTGTCCCACGGTGACTTTCGGCGAGAAGCCCCTGCCCTCGAGCTGGACCGTATCCAGGCCGACGTGTACCAGCAGCTCCACGCCGTCGTCGGTCTTGATGCCGTAGGCGTGCCCGGAGTCCATGACCGTGAGCAGGGTCCCGGCCGCGGGCGCGGTGACTGTGATCCTCCCGGATCCGTTGGGGCGCACGGCAATCCCGCCGCCCAGCGCGCCGGAGGAGAAGACCGGATCGGCGACCTTCTCCAGCGGCATGGCCCGGCCCGCGACCGGGGCACCCAGTACGGTGGTGGGCTCAGCGGTGGCCGGGGCCTCCGCGTCCGCGGAGTTCTCCGCCGCGGAGTCAGCGGCGTCTGACTCATTGAAACCGAGTACTAGAGCGAGCACGAAGCCGATGGCCACGGCCACGCCGATGCCGATGAAGGTGACCGTCACATTGCCGTATTGCAGCAGCGCCGGGATACCGATCAGTGAGGGGAATACGAAGGCGGAGATGGCGCCGCCGCCCATCGCGATAATGGCTCCGCCCACGGCACCGCCGATGCAGCCCGCGACGAAGGGGCGCTTCAGCGGAAGGTTCACACCGTAGATGCCGGGCTCGGTGATGCCGGCGAGGAATGCGGACAGGGCCGCCGGGCCGGCCACCTGCCGCATCTGCGCGGAGCGGGTGCGAATCATCACTGCGAGCATCGCCGCCGCCTGCGCCAGCACGGCGGCGAACAGCGGGGCCGCCATGAGCGAATAGCCGGGCTTGTCGAGGTCGGCCAGCATGATCGGGGTGAAGCCCCAGTGGATGCCGAACATGACGAATACCTGCCAGAAGGCCCCCATAATGGCGCCGGCCAGCCACGGAGCGGCCCGGAACAGGGCCTGAATGCCGCCGGAGATGCCGCCGGAGATGGCGGTTGTGACCGGGCCGATTGTAATCAGCACCAGTGGCACCATCACCACTAGCGAGACCAGCGGCACCGTGAAGTTGCGTATGGTGCCGGGCAGCACGCGCTTGAGCCACCGCTCCAGGTAGCCCTGGATCCAGGTGGAGAAGATGATCGGCAGCAGGGATGAGGTGTATGACGCCATGATCACGGGAATGCCGATGAAGGTGACCGAGTCGGCTTCCGCCAGGGCCACGATGTCCGGGTAAACCAGGGCGCCGGCAATGGCGACGGCGGTGATCTCGTTGGCCTTGAATCGACGCGCCGACGATATCGCCAGCACGATGGGCAGGAAGTAGAAGACGGAGTCTCCGGCCGCGTTCAAGATGGTGTGAGTGGTTCCCGTGTCGGACATCCACCCCAAGGTGGTCAGCAGCGCCAGCATCGCCTTGATCAGCCCGGCGCCCGCCAGGGTCCACAGCACCGGGTTGATCAGCGCGGAGATCAGCTTGATGAACCGGTCGAAGAGGTTGCCCTCCTCCGCGGGCTGCTCAGCGGCCTCGGAGCCCGGCCCCAGCGAGGTGATGCGTCCCAGCTCCTCGTACAGCATCGGCACGTCATTGCCGATGACCACCTGGTACTGGCCCCCTGCCTGCACCACGGTCACCACGCCGGGCAGCTGCTTGATCTGTGCCGTTGCCGCCTTGGACTCGTCGGCCAGTACCAGGCGCAGGCGTGTGGCGCAGTGGGTCATGGAGCGGACGTTGCCCTCACCCCCGACCTTGTCCAGCAGTTGCGGCGCCAGCGCCGCGTAGTCGACTTTAGCCATGCTGATCCTCCTCGATCCGATTGCCCGCAAGCGGCTGGGAAACAAAAAAAGACCCGAGCCGACTGCGCAGCTAGCTACAACAGTCAACTCAGGTCTTGCCCCTTGCGGGTAACAATCCTGGGCCCCACTCGAGGCCATTCGAGGATATCTTAGAACCGATCCGCCGGAAAGCGTCATCGGCACCCGCAGTGCGTTTAGTCACATGCGGTTGTTTCCGGGGTGCGGGCGCGACCGGTCAATACCGTTCTCCAGGCGGGCGACGTGGATCGTCAGATACGCGGTCTCATCCTCCCGCACCGCAATTCCCAACCGCACCTCTAATAGCTCCTTCACCCGCACCGCCACCTGGTAGGCCCGGGGATGACGGCGGCGCAGGGACTCGGCGATGACCGTGCCCGTGCCGTCTGCCAGTTGCTCCCCGGTGCGGGCGCGCACCAAGAAGTAGCGCAGGTGCACGGCGAAGCGGGCGGCATCGATGGAGTCAGGGCGGAAGTCATCGCCATAGGCGGCCTTGAGGATGTCCATCACCTGTCCGATCAGCCGCGACTGACGCGCCGCCTCCCGCGTGGACGGAGCACCCACGGCGGCGGCGAACAGGTGCAGGGCCAGGGCGACGGCCTCGCCGTCGGGCAGCTGCACCTCCTGGGCGCGGTTGAGCTCGGCCACCATGCGCTCGGCCAGCCGCAGCTCCTCCGGGTGCAGGTGCGCCGCCTCGGCGCGCAGCGGGTAGTCCATGACGGTGCCCGCCTGCACGCGCTCCATGGCCTGGTTGACGTGGTCCACCACCGCCACAATCGTGGAGGAGGGCACGGCGGTGCCCAGGTCCCGGGCGGCGGCACGGAAGGTGCGCTCAATCAGGGCGATGCGCTCCAGCGGAATCGCCGCCATCACCTCCCCGACACTCTCGGCGTTCTGTGCCAGCACATACCGGCGCGCAACCAGGCTCGCGTCAACATCCTGGCCCGGTCTGCGCTGGAAGCCGAGGCCGCGGCCGGTCAGCACCGCTTCGCGTCCCAGCTCGTCGCGCGCCAGGATCACGTTGTTGTTGAACACCCGCAGGATCTCCACCTGTGGGATTGTGTCACCGATCCCGCCCCGCCGCAGCGGGCGTCGGCTCCGCGCTCGTCCCAGCGCCCGGTAACTCCGATTCCCCGCCCCCGGCGGCGAGCCGGCGGGCAACGGTGGCGGCCAGGGCCGGGCCGATGCCCTTGACGGCGGCGATCTGCTCGGGTGAGGCGGCCCGGATGCGCTTGACCGAGCCGAACTCCTTCAGCAGGGCCGCCTGCCGGGCGGGGCCGAGCCCGGGGATGGTGTCGAGCACGGAGCGGGTCATGCCCGCCGAACGCTTCTTGCGGTGGTGGGTGATCGCGAAGCGGTGGGACTCGTCGCGCAGGTACTGCAGCAGGTACAGGGCGGGCGAGGTGCGCGGCAGCACGATCGGGAACTCCTCCCCCGGCACCCACACCTCCTCCAGGCGCTTGGCCAGGCCGACCAGCGGCACGTCGACGCCCAGCTCGTCGAGCACGGCCCGGGCCGCATTGACCTGCGGCAGTCCGCCGTCGACGACGACGAGCCCGGGGGCGTAGGAGAAGCGGCGCGGACGCCCGGTATCGGGGTCCACGGGGCCGGAGACCGGGCCCCCGGCCGCCTCCTCCACGTACTGGCCGCCGACGTCGACGGGCACGGAGCCGGACACCGGGCCGGGGCTGTTCTGCTCGGCCAGCAGCCGCTTGAATCGGCGGGTGAGCACCTCGTGCATGGCGGCGGTGTCGTCAGCGGTTCCGGAGCCGTCCTGGCCACGGATGACGAAGCGCCGGTAGTCGGACTTCTTCGGGGCGCCGTCCTCGAAGACGACCATGGAGCCGACCTGGTAGGTGCCCTGCGTGTGGGAGATGTCGTAGCACTCCACGCGCAGGGGGACCTCCGGCAGATCCAGCGCCTCGGCCAGCTCCTCCAGCGCCTGGGAACGCTGCGTGAGGTCACCGGCACGGCGAGTCTTGTGCTGGCGCAGGGCCTCCTCGGCGTTCTTGCGCACGTTGCCCATAAGCGCGGCCTTGTCCCCGCGCAGGGGCACGCGCAGCTCCACCCGGGCACCGCGCAGGCCGGCCAGCCAGTCGCGCACGGCCTCGGCGTCGGGAGGCAGGGCCGGCACCAGGATCTCCCGGGGGACGGCCGTCGTAGCGGTGTGGGTGACGTCGTCGACACTGGTGGCTCCGCGCTCGCGGCCCCCGGTGCGGGCGCCGTTCTCGGGCGCGGTGCGCTCCAGCGGTGCGGCCGGTGCGCGACCGCCCACGCCGAGGGAGGTGGTCGGCCCGGAGCGGACGGGAGCCCCGACGGCGGTGCCCGCGGGGGCGGCGGCGTCGGCCGGGTCCAGCAGGTCGGAGTAGACCTGCTGGAGGAGCCGCTCAATGAGTTCGGCGTCGCTGGCGTCCTCAACCAGGTCGATCACCCAGCCGCGCTGACCGCGTACCCGCCCGCCGCGCACGTGGAAGACCTGCACGGCTGCGGTGAGCTCGTCCCGGGCCAGCGCGAACACGTCCACGTCGGTGGCCTCCGGCAGCACCACCGCGTTCTGCTCGATGACCTTGCGCAGCGCCTCGGCGTCGTCGCGCAGGCGGCCCGCCTTCTCGAAGTCGAGCGCCTGGGCGGCGGCCCGCATCTGCGCCTCTACCTCGCGCAGGTAGGGGCCGGTGCGCCCGGCCATGAAGGCGCAGAAGTCCTCGGCCAGGGCCCGGTGGCCGGCGGGGCTGATGCGGCCCACGCAGGGGGCGGAGCACTTGTCGATGTAGCCCAGCAGGCAGGGGCGGCCGGAGGCGTGGGCACGCTTGAACACGCCGGCCGAGCAGGAGCGGATGGGGAAGACCCGCAGCAGCTGGTCGAGGGTCTCGCGGATGGACCACACCTGCACGAAGGGACCGAAGTAGCGCACACCGGGGCGGCGGGCACCGCGGACGATCTGGGCGCGGGGGAAGGTCTCCTGCATCGTGACCGCCAGGTACGGGTAGGACTTGTCGTCCTTGTACTTGACGTTGAAGCGCGGGTTGAACTCCTTGATCCAGGAGTACTCCAGGGCCAGGGACTCAACCTCGGTGGACACCACCGTCCACTCCACCGCGCACGCGGTAGTGACCATCTTCTGCGTGCGCGGGTGCAGCGCGGTCAGGTCCTGGAAGTAGTTGCTCAGCCGCTGGCGCAGGTTCTTGGCCTTGCCGACGTAGATGACGCGTCCCTCGGCGTCCAGGAACCGGTATACGCCGGGCGAGGTCGGGATGTCGCCGGGAGCGGGTCGGTATGTCGACGGGTCGGCCATGGCAGGAGATTATGCGATCGCTTTCCCACCCGCGAAGATCACCAGCAGCATCGCGGCGGTGGCCCGGCGGCCGGTTCCCGGGCCTTCAGCGCCTCCCCACGCGGTGCCGCACGTGGCCTGACGATTGACGGCGCGCCCGGACGGCCTGCGGATGGTGCGTGCCCGGGCAGGCCGACGGGAGCCCATTCGCCATATCTACCGATCTCGGCGGTTATTGCTACCGACCTCGGCGGTAACGTCTACCGACCTCGGCGGAGCGGCGTCCGGCCGACGTGGTCCTGGCCGGGCACCGGACCACCACCTATGCTGTGACTATTGTCTCGGCTCGCCGCATGCGCCTGCCCGGCCAGGGGCCGACACCGTCGAGGAGTCACCCGTGTTCAGTTCTCCGCCCACACCGCCGAAACTGCCGGAGGGGCACGCACTCGCGTCGGCCACGGCACCGGCCCGGCCCCGCATCATCCTGTTGGATGTGGACGGCACCCTGGTGACCTACACGAACATGCTGCCCGACTCGGCCGTCCGCGCGGTCCGCCGGGCCCGCGCCGCCGGGCACCGCGTCTACGTGACCACCGGGCGTTCCCGAGCGGAAGTGCCCGAACGCATCTGGAGCATCGGCTTGGACGGCATGATCGGCGGAAACGGTGCCTACGTGGAGGATGACGGCGAGGTGCTACTGCACCGCCACCTGTCTCGTGACGACTGCGCCCGGATCGTGGCGTGGCTGCGGGCACGCGGGCTGACCTTCTACCTGGAGTCGAACTCGGGCCTGTACGCGCCGGAGTCGTTCCCCGATGCCGCTCGCGATGCGATTCGTGCCTATGCCGCCGGCAAGGGGCACGATGACGCCGCGTCGCTGGAGGTGGCGGACGCACTGCCGGATCTAGTACTCACCGAGCAGCTGGTGCGCGAGGACGTCAACAAGATCAGCTTCGTGCTGTCCGGCCCGCAGGATATCGAGGCCGCACGCCAAGCCTTCCCCGGGCTGCTAGTCGGTACCTGGGGCGGCCGTGGGCACGCGGCCCTGTTCGGGGACCTCGCCCTGCCCGCGGCCAACAAGGTGGACGCCATAGATGTGCTGCTGCGTCATCTGGGGGCGTCTCCCGGCGACGCCGTGGCCTTTGGGGACGGCGCGGTGGATGTGGGCATGCTGCGGCACTGCGGGGTCGGTGTGGCCATGGGTAATGCCGCGCCGGGGGTGAAGGCGGCCGCTGACCTGGTGACCGACGACGTCGAGGACGACGGCCTGGCCAGGGCCTTCACCCGCCTCGGCCTGATTGAGGAGCCCTGAGATGAGCCAAGCACCGGAAACGGATGGCGCCGCGAGGCCGCCCGCTCCCCCGGCGCGCCGGCCGTCGGCGCTGCGCGTGGTGGCGGTGGATATGGATGGCACTTTCCTGCGCACCGGGTCCACCTACGACCGGGACCGCTTCGCACCGCTACGCAGCCGCATGCGGGAGGCCGGGGTGCGCTTCGTGGTTGCCTCCGGAAATCAGGAGGCGCAGCTGCTCGGCTTCTTCCCGGCCGCGGACGGCTTGGCCCCCGACGGCGTGGTGTCCGACAACGGGGCGATTGTGCTGGCTGACGGCGCCCGGCTGCTGGAGACGCACGTGCCCATGGATGCGCTGGCCCGGGTGCTGGCAGTGCTCGACGACGCCGCCGGGCTCACCTTTATCGCCTCCGGCCCGGACGGCGCCTACCTGCGCGAGTCGGAGACGCCGGAGATGCGGGAGCTGCTGACCTTCTACCACCCGCAGTACCAGTACGTCGCGCACACCGCCGACATCAACGGCCACCGGGTATCCAAGATCGCGCTAGTTGACAAGCGCGGCTTCACGCAGGTCTTCCTGGACCGGTTGTCCGCGGCGCTGGAAGGAGCCATGGTGCCGGTGGTGTCGGGGCATGACAGCGTGGACCTGATCGTGCCCGGGAGGCACAAGGCCTCCGGTCTGGACGTGCTGCTGGACCACTGGGGGCTCACACGTGGCCAGGCCGCCGCCTTCGGGGACTCCGGCAATGACGCGGAGATGCTCACCGGCGTCGGCTACGGCATCGCCATGGAGAACGCTTCGCCGGCCGCCCGGCGGGGCGCCCGCTTCACTGCGCCCGCCAATGACGACGACGGCGTGCTACAGGTCTTGGACGCCTGGTTCCCCGCCGACTGACCGGCGGGAGAAGCAAGGCGGTGGTGGGCGATACTGGGATCGAACCAGTGACCTCTTCCGTGTCAGGGAAGCGCGCTACCGCTGCGCCAATCGCCCGAGGTGGGTACCGGATTCGAACCGGTGTGAACGGCTTTGCAGGCCGGTGCCTAACCTCTCGGCCAACCCACCATTAAGAGGCTGGGGGGACCCGGCGCCTCGGAGCGGATGACGGGACTCGAACCCGCGACCCTCACCTTGGCAAGGTGATGCTCTACCAACTGAGCCACATCCGCATGCTCGGCACTTCGGGGTGCTTGCGTTCCCCTGAGCGCGGCTGAACCATAACACCCGGCAGGGGCCTGCACGCAAATGCACAGGCGGTGATCCACCTCACCGGCGCCGCGTTTGCCGGAGAGGGCCCATTAAGGCTAATCTCTCCACCGCACCGGGCGATTGGCTCAGGGGTTAGAGCGCCTCGTTCACACCGAGGAGGTCACTGGTTCGATTCCAGTATCGCCCACCGGCTGCGCAAGGCCCCGGACCGTCTGGTCCGGGGCCTCAATTGTTCATTCCGTTCACTTCCCTCTGCGAGCAGCTCGCGGTGTACTCCCCGGCGAACGGCTCAGCCGAGGGTTGCCGGTGATAGGGGGTTATAGGCGCAAACGTGGTGCTTTAGACCGGCGTTGTGGCCTCTGCCGGCCGGTTCACTCGGCCCGGCCTTTGTGGGTGGCGGCGTCCGGCGCCGGGGCCGGGGAGGCTTCGCACGACCCTGGACGACACTGCACGACCCCGGTGCGCACTCCACGACCCCGGGGTGGTCGTGCAACACACACCAAGGTCGTGGAACACGGGTCTTTGCGATGGGAGCGCGTGGAAGCCCGGCCCGGCGCCCGGGCATTCCCGGGCACCGGCCCCAGGCCGCCGTCGGGACGGCTCAGTCCAGACGCGTGCCGTCCTGCACCACCCCGGGCGCCCCCGCCTCGGTCACGGCCGCATCCCCGGTGGCGACGACGTCGGCCCCGAAGGTCCAGTCGCCCCGCACCGTCAGGCTGCTCGCGTCGCGGATGGAGGGGACCCCGTGCGGGAAGCGGGCCTCGAAGTCGGCGATCCGCTTGTAGTAGCGCGGATCGAGGTCCACCACGCAGGCCTGCTCGGGCACCTGCCGCAGCAGCCCGTCGGCGTCCACCTCGTACACGTCTGAGCGCAGCAGCAGCAGGTCGTTGGTGGTCTTGACCGGCAGGAAGCGGCTACGCGGCACCTCCACGGCGGTGGCGCCGTCGAAGGCCTCCACGGCTGCACCCATGGCGGTCTCCAGCTGGATGACCGGCGTGGAGTCGGGGTCCGCCGGGTCCACCGTCTTGTCGTTGCGGATCAGCGGCAGTCCCAGGATGCCGTGCCGTTCAACGAGCGTATCCCGCAGCACCTCCAGGTCGAACCAGAGGTTGTTGGTGTGGAAGAAGGGGTGACGGTACTGGTCGGTGAAGTAGTGCATCTCCTCGGGCGGGGTCTGGGCGGTGTCGCGCAGGATGATGCGGCCATCCGCCTTGCGCACCGCCAAGTGCCCGCCCTTGACGTCGGCCGGGGTTCGGCGGCACATCTCCGGCGCGTAGGGGGCGCCGGAGGCGGCGAACCAGCCGGCGATACGGGCGCTCGGGGCAGCCCCCAGGTTGTCGGAGTTGGAGGTCATCGCGTACTTGTAGCCGCGCTCCAGGAGGGCGTCCAGCACACCGGAGGCCACCAGGGCGGTGTAGATGTCGCCGTGCCCGGGCGGGCACCACTCCAGGCTCGGATCCGCCTCCCACTGCACCGGCGTCAGGTCATCGGCGCGCAATTTGGGCTCCCGGTTCTGCAGGAAGTCCAGTGGGATGCCCTCCACCTCGATGCCCGGGTGGGCGGCCAGGGCCGCCAGCGTGTCCGCGCGGGTGCGGAAGGAGTCCATGAAGATCAGCGGGAGGGTCACGCCGTAGCGGGCGCGGGCGGCCATCACCTGGTCTACCAGCAGGTCCAGGAAGCTCTTGCCGTCGCGCACGGGCAGCAGCGACTTGGCCCGGTCCATGCCCATGGAGGTGCCGAGCCCACCGTTGAGCTTGATCAGAACGGTCTTGCTGAGCGCCTCGCGGGCGGCCGCCTCATCGACCTGGACGTCGTCGATGGAGTCGATCTGCGTGAGTGGCTCAATGGTGTCCTCGGGGACGAGCCCGGTGGCGCCCTCCTCAAGCGCACGGTAGTAGTGGCTGAAAACGTCGATGGCCTGCTCCGCGACGCCGGCGTCGCGCATCTTTGCCTGGGCGGCGGCCAATCCGGTAGTGCTCATGGGCAAAGGCTATCCCACCGCGAGGCACGACTTTTATCAAAACCGTGACAACACCACGCCCTTGTCGGATCCTTGGCTCATGGAGCACTACGACAGTGCGCGACTCGACGAGTTGCTCACCCGCCTGGCCACCCTGGAACGCAAAATCGACGGACTGGAGGTCCGGGTCGACCGGCTGGCGGCCGCATCCGCAGCCTCCCCCGACCCCATCCCGACCCCTCCAGGCGTGCCCCTGAAGCCTTATCCGGATGACGACCCCTTCGTGCGCACTCCCGCCCCGGCACGGGTTCGGCAGCCCCTACCGAGTCCGCTCCCGAGTCCGCTCCCGAGTCTGGCGCGTCCGACTGCACCGCCCGCGCCGCAGGTCCCGGTGCCGACGCCCGGCGGCACCGCCACCCACCGGGAGGGAAATGTCGGCGCCTACCTGTTATCCGGTGCGGCGGCACTGCTGGTGCTGCTGGCCGCGACCAGCCTCATTGCGCTGGTCTGGGACCAGATTCCCGGTGCCTGGAAGGTGGCGGCTCTAGGCCTGCTCGCCCTCGGCATGGTCTCCGCCGGGACCTCTCTTTCAGAGAACCGGCCGCACCAGCAGGTAGCGGCGGCCACCGTCACTGGTACCGGTGGGGCGCTGGGTTTCGTGACCATCATCGGAGCTGTCCTGATTGTGGACTTGGCGCCCGTCATCGCCCTGGTGCTCATGGCCGCCTGGGGCTTCGTACTGCTGCTGGTGTCGTGGACGACGCAGCAGTTCTTCACCGCCGTGGTCTCCACGCTGGGCGCGCTGGTTACCGTCGCCTTCGCATGTACGCAGGCGAGCAACCACCCCGGCCGGGCACTCCTGCTGTGGACCCTGGTCAACGGATACGTGATCGCCTGGGGCGTGGTATGCGCGTTGCTGCCGCATTACACGCCGCGTATGCACCTGGTCGAGTGGGTTCCCACCACCTCGATGGCGGTGACGGCGGCGGCGCTCCTGCTCTGCCCAGTCACTCTGCTACGCGATGGGTCACCCGTCGGCGTCGCCCTGTCGTGCCTGCCCGCCGTTGTGCTTCTCGTTCAGGCGCATCACTCCGGGCGGCTGCTGTCCCGCTCCGCCGGGCGAGGCGGGACCGTCTGGGAGTGGGGCGGGGTCGGTGCCGTCCTGGTGCTCGCGGTACTGCACTTCACAATGGCTCCTGCGGCACCATCCGCCGCACGCGCCCTCCCCGCGGCACTCATCCTGACGGCCGCGACCGCATCCACTGCCGCCCTGCGGCCCGACGACGCCGAGGACTCCTCCTGGCCGCAGAACGTGATAGGCGTGAACCCGTGGGTGATCCTAGGCGTGGGCGTCGCCGCATTCGCCGTCGACGTCAGACTGCTGCTGCCAGCAGTCGTCTGCTTGGCACTGGCGTGCCTGCCGACTGTGCACGCCGGACACAGCGCCCCCGTGGCGATGCTGCCGATGACCGGTCTGGCCGCGCTGGGCCTCACCGCCGGCGCGCGACCACAGCCGACGCCGGAGCTTTGGCTTGCACTTGCGGCGGTCATCACCGCCGTCGGCTCGAGTATCTGGCTGGAAAGCCGCCTGGCGTCGCCGTCGGCTCCCGCAGCTGTCCCCGCGCCGACTCAGCATGGGCGCTTCAATCCGCTGACGGCGGGCGCCTGGCTGGTTGGAGCGGACCTGGTACTGGTGGTTCCGCAACTGGTGCGAGCACTGAGCCCGAACACCATTACCGCGCCACTGCTCGCGGGCGCGGGCGCCCTGGCCATGGCCGGCCTGGGCCTGTTCAACCGTGGTTGTTCCCCACTGACCCTGGCATCGGGGGCCTGGGCGGGAGTGCTGGACGGGGCGACTGGACTGCGTACACCAACCGTGCGCCGCACACCCATGATCGCCTGGGTGGGCTTCGGCATTCTGTCGGTGCAGGCGGTAGCAACGCTCACCGCGGCAGACGCGTTCCGCTCCACCGCCGGAGCACTGGTTGCCTGTCCCCTCGTGATCCTGGGCCCGGCCCTTGCAGCTGCCGGGGCCCGTCTGCTGCTGCCCTGGCTGCACCAGTCGCCAGTGGGCGTGGCCGTCGCGGTCTCGCAGAGCGCGACGCTGTGGTGGGCCGTCATGGTCCAGTCTGGAGCCTCACCGACCTCCATGCTGGTTACCGCCATGGTGCTGGCAACCGGGACCGTGTGCATCGTGGCCGGGTTCCGGGTCCAGGCCACGGCCCTGCGCCACTACGGCCTGACCCTGGTGATGGCGGTGGTGATGAAGCTGGCGCTGCTGGATCTGGCGGACGGGAGCTCGATCACCCAGGTACTGGCGCTGCTGGTGGCCGGGCTGGCGTGCTTCTGCCTGTCTTTGGCATACAACCGGTTCGCGCACGAACAGGCCCGGTATGCCGCCGAGACGAACCCGGCGCCAACCGACGATCATCGGGTGCCTCCCTACACCTGATGGACCTGCATGGCTGACGTGCCCGACGCGCCAGCCATATCCGGCTGGGTCACAATCCGGGCCGAGGGGAGTACTCCCCGTCGCGACGGCGTGACTTCGGCCCGCCAGGGCCGGATCCTTGAGGCATGGATACGGCCAGCAGTGAGCAGCTCGAAGAGATCATCGGGCGCCTGACAACCCTCGAACGCAAGCTCGACTGGGTGGCCAATAGGATCTCCCGTGATGGGCACCCCCTCGACTCTGCGGCGCGTCCGCAGGCGCGCCCCGCGCCGGTCGCCTCCCCACCTGCCCGGCCGATGACTACGCGGGCATCGTTCTCCTCACCGGCCGCGGCTCCTGCGGTGCAACCGCCCCGGACCCCGGCCCTGGCCACATACCCGCCGTCCAAGCCCGTTCTGAAGGCGCCCGCCACCCCATTGCAGAACGCCCCGGCGGCAGTGGCCCCCAGCGGCTCCACAAGCGCTGCCGACGACGCCCCATTCGCAGTGCGGCCCATACGAGAGAGGCGCACCGAGGGGAACATCGGCAGATACGTCCTGTCCGGGGCGGCAGCGTTCCTGATCATGTCCGCCGCCGTGAGCCTCATAGCCCTGGTCTGGGACCAGATTCCCGACATCGTGAAGGTGGGGACGCTGGGTGTCGTAGCTGTCTCCCTGGTCGCCGCGGGCACGATCGTCAACCAGACGCGAGAGCGACTGCAGGTGGCGGCCGCCACCCTCACGGGCACGGGCGGTGCGCTCGGCTTCGTCGCCGTCATCGGTGCCGCCCTGATCGCCGGGCTGAGCCCGGTCGCCGCCCTGGGACTGATGGTGGCCTGGGCCTTCATGCTGCTGCTGGTGTCCTGTGCCACGGCACAGTTCTTCACCGCCGTCATCTCCATGCTGGGGGCGCTGGTGACCGTCGGCTTCACCACCTGGCAGGTGACAACACACCCGGAACAGGCGGTCCTGGCCTGGACCTTGATCGATATCTACACCGTCGCCCTGGCCGTGGTGGCGGCGATACTGCCGCGTTTTACACCCCGCATGCGCCTGGCGCCCTGGCTGCCGACCACCTCCATGGTGGTCACCGGCACCGTGCTGCTGACCGGCCCCTCCCGGCTGCTGGTGACGCAACCGCTCACCGGCGTCGTGCTGCTCGCCGCGCCCTGCGCGGTACTCCTGGCGCAGACGCACCACTCCGCGCGTCTGCTGGCCGGAGCCGGAGCGCGGGAGGCCGCCGGATACGAGTGGGCGATCACCGGCATCATCCAGGCGCTGGCGTTGCTGATGCTCACTTCCGCGGACGGCGTGGCGTCATCCACGCGCAACGGCATGGCCGTGGTCTTCCTGGCCCTGGTCTGCCTGGCCACCGCCGCCCTGCTCCCACAGCAGGCTGCCTCCCCGTGGCTGCGCGTCATCGCGCCGGTGAACCTGGGGACGGTGCTGTGCATCGCGGCGGCCGTTTTCGCTTTGAATATCGCACTGCTACCGCCTGCGGTGGCGGCGGTGGCGCTGGCCGCCGTACCCGTGGTGCGTGCCGGTTACAGCGCCCCCGTGCCGGTGCTTCCGCTGTTCAGCACAGCCGCGCTGCTGGCAGTGTTCTCCCCCGACCGCAGCACCGTGATGCTGGCCATTCTGGCCGTACTCATCGGCGTGCTCCTGACCGCTCCGCTGGAGGCACTGCTGGCTCCGCCCCCGAGTTCCGAGGAGCACGCGAACCGGCCCGCGTGGCTCTCCGCGGGGATGTGGATCACAGCCGGCCAGTTGGTGCTGATCATCCCCAGGCTGCTGGACCGGCTGGTTCCCGCCGTCGGCCTCGGCGGGGCGGGCCAGTTCGCGGCACCGCTACTGGCGGGTGCCCTGGCGTTGGCGCTGGCGGGCATGGGCCTGTTCACGCCCCGGTGCAGTCCTCTCTTGCTCGTCTCGGGTCGGCGCGCGGGACAACTGGCGGGCGCTACCGACTTGCGTACCCCGGTCGTGCCCACGGCGCCGCCTCTGGCGTGGCTGGGCGAGGCGCTGTTGACGGCACTGGCCGTCGCCGTGCTGGTGCGCGCCGACTCCCTGGGCTCCCTGCTGCTGGCGGCACCGTTGGTTGCCCTGGCACTCGCCCTCGTGGTGGTCGGTGGGCGGATGCTGCTGCCCTGGCTGCGGCACTCCGCGGTGTCGCTCACCGTGACGCTGACCATCGCGCTCTCGCAGAGCCTCGCCCTGTGGTGGTCGGTGATGATCCTCACCGGCGCGTCGGCAACCTCTTTGCTGATCACCGGTGTGGTGCTGGCAACCGGTGCCGCCTGCACCGTCATCGGATTCCGGCTGCACGCCACCACGCTGCGCCACTACGGGCTCACCCTGGTGCTGCTGGTGGTGTTCAAACTGGCCGTGGTGGATCTAGCCGGACAAAACTCGCTCTCGCGGATCCTGGCGCTCATGGTCGCCGGCGTCGTTTGCTTCGGGCTATCGCTCGCATACAACCACTTCGCCCAGGAGCAGGCGGAGCGCGGCGCGATCGGAGTCGGTCCCGCCGGCGCCATCACCCCAGCAGATCGCGGTGGATCGTCGTATCCCCGGTGAGCTCGGGATGAAAGGAGATGCCGAGGACCCGTTCCTCCCCCTCCCCCTGCTCGACGCCGCCTATCGCCGGCCCGGATCCGTTCCGGCCGACGCCCCGCCAGGTTGAGCAGACGCGCACGCCGTGCCCCACCCGGGTGATGCGTGGCGCGCGGATGAATGCGGCCACGACGCTCCCGTCCTTCCATGGCAGCCGGGTGGTGGCGGAGTCCACCTGGGGGCCGAAGGCGTTGCGCTCGACGTCGACGTCGAGTACCCCCAGCGTCGCCAGGAGGATCAGGCCCGCACAGGTGCCGAGCGTCGGCACCCTGCGGGCGGCATCCTCGATGGCCTCGGTCAGGTCGAAGGCGGCCAGCAGTCTACGCAGCGTCGTCGACTCCCCGCCGGGCAGCACGAGCGCCTCAATGCCCTCCAGGTCGCCGACCCGGCGCACCAGCCGGGGGCGGTGACCGAGCGACTCGATCATGCGGGCGTGCTCGGCGACGCCTCCCTGGAGCGCCAGGACGCCGACCAGCCGGCCGCTCACCAGCCGCGCTCCGCCAACCGGTGGGGCGCGGGCAGGTCGGCCACGTTGATGCCGACCATCGCCTCTCCCAGCCCCCGGGACACCTCGGCGATCACGGCCGGGTCGTCGTAGGCGGCGGTTGCCCGGACGATTGCGGCCGCGCGGGCGGCGGGGTCACCGGACTTGAAGATGCCGGAACCGACGAATACGCCGTCGGCTCCGAGCTGCATCATCATGGCGGCGTCGGCCGGGGTGGCGATCCCGCCGGCGGTGAACAGCACCACCGGCAGGTTCCCGGTGCGGGCGACCTCGGCCACCAGGTCGTAGGGGGCGGCAAGCTCCTTGGCGGCGACGTAGAGCTCGTCCTCGCGCAGGCCGCGCAGGCGGGCGATCTCCTCCTTGATGGTGCGGATGTGGCGCGTCGCTTCGGAAACGTCGCCGGTGCCGGCCTCCCCCTTGGAGCGGATCATGGCGGCGCCCTCGGCGATGCGGCGCAGGGCCTCACCCAGGTTGGTGGCGCCGCAGACGAAGGGCACGGTGAAGCGCTGCTTGTCGATGTGGTGGGCGTAGTCCGCCGGCGACAGGACCTCGGACTCGTCGATGTAGTCGACGCCCAGATGCTGTAGGACCTGCGCCTCGACGAAGTGGCCGATGCGGGCCTTGGCCATCACCGGGATGGAGACGGCATCGATGATGGCGGCGATCAGGTCGGGGTCGGACATGCGGGCCACGCCGCCCTGGGCACGGATATCCGCGGGGACGCGTTCGAGCGCCATGACGGCGACGGCGCCGGCCTCCTCGGCGATGCGGGCCTGCTCCGGGGTGACCACATCCATGATCACGCCCCCCTTGAGCATATCGGCCAGGCCTCGCTTGACCAGGGGCGAGCCGGTGCCCGCGGGTACGGCAGCGGCGGATTCCGGGGCGGTGGGAGTTTCGTATGTGCTCATGGCGCCATGCTCACGGCAGCGGTGGGCCATTGTCCGGACCACACTGAAGGCAATTCTTTGGACCACCGGATAGTCTGGCCCGGACGCGTGGTCGGCCGATGCGGCCGGTTCAACAGTTTTGGGAGGCGTTCCGGTGCTCATTGACCGCAGGCAGCCGCTCCCCCAGCAGGTGGTGGTGGACATCCGCGGCCGCGTCGCGCGCGGCGAGCTCGCGCCCGGGGATCCGCTCCCGGCGACCCGGGCGCTGGCGCGCAAGCTCGGCATCTCCCGCGGCAGCGTCGTGACCGCCTATGAGCAGCTCGTGGCGGAAGGCTTTCTCACCGCCACGCATGGCGGCACCCGCGTCAATCCGGAACTGCCCCGGCCGGTGCCGCAACGGCGTGCACGCGCCTCCGGGACGCCGGCGCCGTCTCAAGCCTCCGAATTGCGGCCGGGGGCGCCCGTCACCGGGGTGCTCACCACCGGGCTGTGGCGCGCCGTCTGGCGGGCCGCCGCCGCGGATCCGCGTCCGCACCCCGCCTCCGGTTCCGCCGAGCTGCGCGAGCTCCTGGCCACGCATATTCGACACACACGTCAGGTCGACGTCGATCCGGCACGCATCCTGGTCACCGCGGGGGCCCGTGACGGCTTGCGGCTGGCCCTGAGCGTGCTCGGTGGCCGCGGGGGCGCCTCGGGCGCGGGGGTGCTGGCCGTCGAGGAGCCGGGGTACCCCTCGCTGACCGGCATTCCCAGGGCGCTGGGCTGGCGCACGGTCCCGATCGACACCACCGCCTTCAGGGACGCTTCCGCCTCCCCGAGTCTTCCCGCCGGGACGCAGGCGGTGCTGGTCACGCCCAACCACCAGTTCCCGTGGGGTGAGCGCATGCCCGCCGGGCAGCGCCTGTCCCTGCTGGCGGCCGCGCGTCGGGCGGGAGCCATGATCGTCGAGGACGACTACGACGCCGAGCTGCGCAGCGCGCCCGCGCCCCTGCTGTCCCTGGATTCCGGTGAACAGGTCATCATGCTCGGCTCGTTCGCTAAGACCCTCAGCCCCGCCGTCGGCCTGGGCTACCTGGTGGCGCCGGAGGAGGCGGTGGCGCGGATGCGCCCGTTGTGCGTGCCCGTGTCCGGCATCGTGCAGGACGCGATGACACGCTTCCTGGCCCAGGACGGTCTGCGCCGCCACGTGGCCCGCACGCGGCGGATCGAGCGGCAGCGGCGGGCGCTGTTCACGGAGGTGTTCCCGGAGGGCGTGCCCATGGAGGGCGGGCTTCACGCCGTCGTCCTGCTGGCGCCGCACGCGGATGAGGCGGGTGCCGTGGACGCGTGTCACCGCGCGGGCCTGGGGGTCTCCGGGATCTCGGCGTACTGGGTCTCCCCGAGGGCCTCGGCCGGCCCGGGCGTAGTGCTCGGACTGGGCGCGCGCACGCCCGAGCACCTGCGGGAGCTGCTGGTGCGGCTGCGGGAGGTGCTCACTCCCTTCGGTCTTCGCCCCCGGTCGGGGCGCGCCGCCCGGGACTAGCGGAGCCGGCCCGTAGCCCGGGGCGTCGGAGCCGGTCAGCTCGCCGCCCGCCGCTGCTCCAAGACCTCCTTGAGGTAGTGGCCGGTCCAGGAGCCCTCGACCTCGGCGACCTGCTCGGGGGTGCCGGTGGCAACCACGGTGCCGCCGTCCTTGCCGCCCTCCGGGCCCATGTCGATGATCCAGTCGGCGTTGGCGATGACATCCAGGTTGTGCTCGATCACCACCACGGAGTTGCCCTTGTCCACCAGCCCCTGCAACACGCCCAACAGCTTGCGGATGTCCTCGAAGTGCAGGCCGGTGGTGGGCTCGTCCAGCACATAGATGGTGCGGCCGGTGGAGCGGCGCTGCAGCTCGGTGGCGAGCTTGACGCGCTGGGCCTCGCCGCCGGACAGCGTGGTGGCGGCCTGCCCCAGGCGCACGTAGCCGAGGCCGACCTCCACCAGCGTGTTCAGGTGGCGGGCAATGATGGGGGTGGCGGCGAAGAAGTCGGCCGCCTGGCTGATGGTCATGTCCAGGACGTCGGCGACCGTGGCGTCCTTGTAGCGGATCTCCAGGGTCTCCCGGTTGTAACGGGCGCCGCCGCACACCTCGCAGGGCACGTACACGTCCGGCAGGAAGTTCATCTCGATCTTGAGGGTGCCGTCACCCTTGCAGGCCTCGCAGCGCCCGCCCTTGACGTTGAAGGAGAAGCGGCCGGGGCCGTAACCGCGCACCTTCGACTCGGGCACGGACGCGAAGATTTTGCGGATGTGGTCCCACACGCCCGTGTAGGTGGCGGGGTTGGAGCGCGGCGTGCGGCCAATGGGCGACTGGTCCACGTGCACGACCTTGTCCAGGTTGTCCAGGCCACGTACGGTCTTGTGGCGTCCGGGCACGCCGCGGGCGTGGTTGAGGCGGTTGGCGAGCACCTGGTAGAGGATCGAGTTGACCAGGGAGGACTTCCCGGAGCCGGACACGCCGGTGACGGCGGTGAACACGCCCAGCGGGAAGGTGACGGTGACGTCCTTGAGGTTGTTCTCGCGGGCGCCGACGACGGTCACCGCCCGCCCCTTGACGGGCTTGCGGCGACTGGCGGGCACCTCGATGGCGCGGCGGCCCGCCAGGTAGTCGCCGGTGACGGAGCCGGGGGCCTGAAGCAGGCCGGCGACCTCGCCGGCGTAGACGACCTGGCCGCCCCGCTCCCCCGCCCCGGGGCCGATGTCCACCACGTAGTCCGCCGAGCGGATGGTCTCCTCGTCGTGCTCGACGACGATCAGGGTGTTGCCCAGGTCCCGCAGGCGCTCCAGGGTGTCGATCAGCCGGGTGTTGTCGCGCTGGTGCAGGCCGATGCTGGGCTCGTCCAGCACGTACAGCACGCCGACCAGCCCGGAGCCGATCTGGGTGGCCAGGCGGATGCGCTGCGCCTCGCCGCCGGAGAGGGTGGCGGCGCCGCGGGACAGGCTCAGGTAGTCCAGGCCGACGTCGACGAGGAAGCCCAGGCGGGCGGCGATCTCGTTCAGGACGCTGCCGGCGATCTGGGCGGCCTGGCCGGTCAGCTCCAGCCCGGCCAGGAAGTCGCGGCACTCGCTGATGGACAGGTCGCACAGCTGGGCGATGGACTTATCGCCCACGCGCACCGCCAGCACCTCCGGCTTGAGCCGAGTGCCATTGCAGACGGGGCAGGGGATCTCCCGCATGTACCCCTCGTAGCGGTCCTTGGACCATTCGGACTCGGTCTCGTCGTGCTTGCGCATGACGTAGTTGAGGGCGCCCTCGAAGCCGGTGGAGTAGATGCGCTCCCGGCCCCAGCGGTTGCGGTAGCGGACCTTGATCTCGAAGTCCTTGCCGCGCAGGATCGCGTCCTTGGCACGCTCGGGCAGGGCCCGCCAGGGGGTGTCAACGTCGAAGGACAGCTCCTCGCCCAGTGCCTTGAGCTGCCGGGTGAAGTACTTCTGGTGGCTGGCCCAGGGGGCGACGGCGCCCTCGGCCAGGGTGAGTTCCTCGTCGGGGACGACGAGCTCCGGGTCGACCTCCAGTCGGCTGCCGATGCCGGTGCAGGCCGGGCAGGCGCCATAGGGGGCGTTGAAGGAGAAGGTGCGCGGCTCCATCTCGTCCAGTTGGAGGGGGTGCTCGTTGGGGCAGGCGCGCTTCTCGGAGTAGCGGTGCTCGCGGCCGGGGTCGTCCTCGGGCAGGTCCACCAGGTCGATGATGACCAGGCCATCGGCCAGCCCCAGGGCGGTCTCCACCGAGTCGGTCAGCCGCTGGCGGATGCCCTCGCGTACCACCAACCGGTCGACGACCACCTCGATGTTGTGCTTGAGCTTCTTGTTCAGGGCGGGCACCTCCCCCAGGCGGTGGGTGGCGCCGTCGACGCGCACGCGGGAGAAGCCGCGGCCCTGCAGCTCGGTGAACAACTCGGTGTACTCGCCCTTGCGGCCGCGGATCACGGGGGCGAGCACCTGGAAGCGGGTGCCGTCCTCCAGCTCGCGGATGTGGTCGACGATCTGCTGGGGGGTCTGGGAGGAGATGACGGCGTCGCAGACGGGGCAGTGCTGGACGCCGGCGCGCGCGTACAGCAGGCGCAGGTAGTCGTAGACCTCGGTGACGGTGCCCACCGTGGAGCGGGGGTTGCGGGAGGTGGACTTCTGGTCGATGGACACTGCCGGGGATAGGCCCTCGATGAAGTCGACGTCGGGCTTGTCCATCTGGCCGAGGAACTGGCGGGCGTAGGAGGACAGCGACTCCACATAGCGGCGCTGCCCCTCGGCGAAGATCGTGTCGAAGGCGAGGGAGGACTTGCCCGAGCCGGACAGGCCGGTGAAGACGATCATCTTGTCCCGCGGGAGGTCGATGCCGATGCCCTGCAGGTTGTGCTCGCGGGCGCCACGGATGATGAGGGAGTCGTTCACGGGGTCAGAGTGTAGGGCCAAGGACCCGCCTTCGTACACCCGTTCGACTGTGTGAGGCGAAGCGCTGGAGCCGCTTCTGCCAGGCGCCGGCGCCGCCACCCTCATAGTCCCCTCCGGCGCGGCCTCGACGGCCCGCTGGCGCCGCTGGCCGCCCGTACACGTCTCACCGGTCCCGCGCCCGGCACCACCGCCAAGGCTCCAGAGCCGCTACTCCCGCCCCTTCCTGGGCGGCGGGGAAGACGTTTTACGACCTTGGGGTACGTTTTACGACCCCGGGGTGGTCGTGAAACGTACCCCAAGGTCGTGAACTGCGAGGACCGGCCGCGACAGGTCTCCCCCACGGGCACGGACAGGAACCGGATCACCCGCCACGGCCGCGGCCCGGTGGCTTAGGCTGGCGGCATGAGCAAGATCTTCGCCGTCGAGTACCACTACGTCACCGACCAGGACGAGGCCATGGCCGCCCTCCGCCCCACCCACCGCGCCTTCAACGCCGCGCTGGCCGAGCGGGACCGGCTGCTCGCCGCCGGCCCCTACGTGGGCACGCACGACGCGCTCATCGTGGTGCGCGCCGACGACGCCGCCGGCGCCCTGGCCCTGCTGGAGGAGGACCCCTTCAACCAGGCGGGCTTCATCGCCGAGCGCATCCCCCACGAGTGGAACCCGGTGATCGGCGTCCTGGCCTGACGGTCTCTCATCTCCCGGCCTTCCTGCCTTACGGCCCGAGCCGTCGCCCACGCCCGCCGCGGCTAAGCAGGTTCAGTTCACCAGGCCGCGGCCATGCAAGTATGCGACCAGGCGCGGGCGCAGCAGGTATACCGCCTCAATGCCCGCCACCGCGGCGGCGGAGACGATCAGTACGACCCACCAGGTGCCCGCCGCGGGCCAGGCCAGCAGGAAGAAGTCGCGCACGGCGGGCACGAACACGCCCAGCACCGCGATCCCGGCCATCGCCACCACCAGTCCAAGCCGCCAGCCCAGCAGCGGCCGGGCCGTCAGCGTCAACAGCCACAGTCCGGCGCACACCAGCACCAGGGTGGCGCCGGTAGTCACCTGCGCGTCCGCCGCCCCGGATGCGACCAGCCAGGTGCGGGCCGCCAGGGTGGCGCTGCCGGCCACCAGCCCGGCCGGAACCGCCAGGGTCAGCACCCGCCCCAGGAAGCCCTCCCGGTAGCGGCGGGAGTTGGGGGCCAGGGCGAGTATGAAGGCGGGGATGCCGATGGTCAGGGACGACACGATGGTCAGTTGCCGCGGCAGGAACGGGTAGGCGATGGCGGTCAGGGAGACCACCACGGCGATCAGCGAGGCGTAGACGGTCTTGGCCAGGAACAGGGAGGCGATGCGCTCGGTGTTGGCCATGACGCGCCGACCCTGCGCCACCACACCCGGCAGGGCGGAGAACTCCCCCTTCAGCAGCACCAGTCGGGCCACCGCCTTGGTGGCGGGCGCCCCGTTGCCCATGGCGATGCCCAGGTCGGCGTCCTTCAGGGCGAGGGCGTCGTTGACGCCGTCGCCGGTCATGGCCACCACCCGGCCCCGGGACTTGAGTGCCTGCACGAAGGCGCGCTTCTGCTCGGGGGTGACTCGCCCCAGCACGCTCGCGCCCTCCAGGGCGTCGGCCAGCCGCTCGGCCTCCGGTCCGTCCGGGTCTGCCTCCTGCGGCAGAGTGCGGGCGTCGACGGCGACCGGCTCCCCGCCGTCCGGCCCGGTCACGCCCGCCCGGCGGGCCACGGCGGCAACCGTGTCCGGGCTGTCCCCGGAGATCACCTTGACCTCAACTCCCTGCCCGCGGAAGTAGTCCAGGGTCTGGGCGGCGTCGGGGCGGATCTCCTCGGCCAACACCACCAGCGCCGCCGCCTCCAGGCCACCGGGCAGCAAATGGTCCTCGGTGCCCTCACCGCAGGGCTCGCTCGCACGCGCCAGTGCCACCACCCGGGCGCCGTCGGCGGCGCGCTCGCGCGCCCGGGCCACCACGGCCTCAGCGCCGGATGCGGTGGCGAGCACGATCTCGGGGGCGCCGAGCACCCAGGTGGTGGCGTCGTAGCGGAGCGCCGACCACTTGCGGCGTGAGGAGAAGGGCACGGCCGCCTCCACCGTGCGGGCCCCGGCCGCGGCGGCCCGCTCCCCCAGGTACCGCTCCTCGGCCAGGCCGCGGGCAATGGCGACAGCGGTCGCATTGGGGTCTTCGCCGTCGCTGAGGGCCGCCAGCGCCTCCAGCACCTCCCGGCCCGGGGCGCCGCCGTCGGGGGCGGTGACCTCCTCCAGGCGGATTGCTCCGGTAGTGATGGTGCCGGTCTTATCCAGGCACAGGGTGTCCACACGGGCCAGCACCTCGACGGCGGGCAACTCCTGCACCAGTACGTTGCGGCGGGCCAGCGCCAGGGATGCGGTGGCGAAGTTGACCGAGGTGAGCAGCACCAGCCCCTGCGGCACCATGCCGACCACGCCCGCGATCCCGGCGACCAGTGCCGCCTGCCACTGCCCGGAGGTGAGTGCGTGAGCCACGCCGCCGTTCTGCCGCAGCTGCGACCAGAACAGCAGCAGGGCGACGGGCACGATCACCCAGGAGATCCAGCGCAGCACCCGGTTGGTGCCCTCCTGCAGTTCGGAGGTGACCACCGAGTAGCGGCGCGCCTCCCGGGCCAGCCGGTGGGCGTAGGCGTCGGCGCCGACCGCCGTGGTGCGCACCAGGGCAGTGCCGGCGGTGACGGTGGTGCCGGACATGACCCGGTCGCCGGCTTCGGGGCGCACCGGGTCCGACTCGCCGGTCAGAATGGACTCGTCCACCTCCAGGTTGTCGCTGCTCAGCACCACCGCGTCCGCGGGCACCTGCTCGCCGCTGCGCAGCCGCAGCACGTCGTCGAGCACCACCGCGGCCACCTCCACGTCCTGCTCAACCCCGTCACGCAGCACATGCGCACGGGGCGCGTCCAGGACGGACAGCCGGTCCAGGGCCCGCTTGGCACGCACCTCCGCAATGGTGCCGGTGGCCGTGTTCAGCAGCAGCACGAAGCCGAACAGGGCGTCCTTCCAGGAGCCGAACAGCAGGATCAGCACCAGTGCGGTGCCCAGGATGGCGTTGAACACCGTGAAGACATTGGCGCGCAGGATCGCGGTGGCCGAGCGCGAGGTGGTGTCCCGGTAGGCGTTGGTCCGCCCGGCCGCTACGCGCTGGGCGACCTCCTGGCTTGTCAACCCGGTCGTATCCGGAACCTCGGCGGGCGCGGTCGTGGTGGGGGTGGTGCTCACGGGGTCAGCATGTCCTGCCTGGCGCGGAACTTCCTGAGAGGCTTTCCGCGTGTCCGCGGCTCAGGCGCCAGACCGAGCCTTTACTGCGCGCTCGGACGCGCCCGTGCCGCCGGTACCTGCCGCTACTTCCCGCGCGGCCCGGCGGCGGGAGACGAGCACGGAGGCACCCACGGTGATCAGGATGACCACCACGATGAAGCCGAGCGAGAATCCGATGTCAGGCTCGGGCACGACCTCCCAGGGCTCACCGCCGTTGATGAAGGGCACCTCATTGGTGTGCAGGGCGTGGTTGACCAGCTTGAAGCCGATGAAGGCCAGGATGGCGGCCAGCCCGTAGTGCAGGAAGATCAACCGGTCCAGCAGCCCGTCGATCAGGAAGTACAGCTGGCGCAGGCCCAGCAGGGAGAAGGCGTTCGCGGCGAATACCAGGTAGGGCTCACTGGTCAGGGAGTAGATCGCCGGGATCGAGTCGACGGCGAACATGACGTCTGCAGTGCCGATGGCGATCACGCACAGCAGCATGGGCGTGATCATGGTGCGGCCGGCGTGCCGGTGGATGAGCTTGCCGCCGACGAAACCGTCGGTCATAGGCACGACCTTGGCCACCATGCGCACGAAGCCGGTGGGCCGGTACTCCTCTTCCTCGTGTGCCTCGGGCTCCTCCACGCCCTCCCGGGCCTGGGACAAGGCGGTCCATAGCAGCCAGGCGCCGAACAGGTAGAAGATCCAGGAGAAGTTCTCAATCAGCGCCGCGCCCGCCAGGATGAATGCCAGCCGCAGGAACAGGGAGATGATGATGCCGGCCAGCAGCACCTCCTGCTGGTACTTCCGGGGTACCCGGAAGGCGGCAATCATGATGACGAACACGAAGAGGTTGTCGATGCTCAGCGCCTTCTCGGTGATGTAGCCGGCGAAGTACTCCTGCCCGTAGGTGCTGCCCCAGATCGCCCACACGATGCCGCCGAACACGACTGCCATGGCGATATAGCCGATCGACCACTGGGCCGCCTCCTTGAGAGAGGGCTCGTGCGGGGTGCGCACGTGACCGACGATGTCGATCGTGATCATGGTGATGATGATGGCGGCGAGGGCGAGCCAGCCGAGGGCGTGGACATCCACTACATGTACCTCCGGTACGGCGCTAGTACCGGAGGTCTCCTCCCGCCAGGGGCGCATGGGTTGCGCCTGTCCTCTGGCCTGCGACGCCGGGAGCCGGGGCTGCCGCGGTGCGGTGCCGGTCCGGCCTGCCGTGATGACGACGTCGCCGTTGCTGGGAGTACTCCCCTCCGTATGGGCTTGTGCCCCGAGTCTATCGCCGTGGGGTGCCCGGCCCGCCAGCCCCGCACGCCCTGAAACGGTGTGTGCTTGCCGACGTCGACGGCGCCGCGTTCCGCCTCGGGGCGGCCGGGCAGGGTGGCCGCGCAGCCGCCTCAGGCGGTGGCCCGCATGTCCCGCAGCTCCTTCTTCAGGTCCTGGATCTCGTCGCGCAGCCGGGCGGCCAGCTCGAAGTGCAGGTCCTCGGCGGCGGCGTGCATCTGCTCGGTCAGCTCCTGGATCAGCCCGGCCAGGTCGGACTGGGCCGCACCGGCGAGCTTCTCGCGCACGGTGGCCTCGGCGGCCTGCTTGCGGCGGGAGACGACCTGCTTCTCCTCGTGCCCCCGGTAGCCGCCGGCCAGCAGCTCGGCGGTGTCCACGTCCTCGCGGGCGAGCATGTCGGTCACGTCCGCGATCTTCTTGCGCAGCGGCTGCGGGTCGATGCCGTGCTCGGCGTTGTAGGCGAGCTGCTTGGCGCGGCGCCGTTCGGTCTCCTCAATGGCCTCGGTCATGGCGGGGGTGACCTGGTCGGCGTACATGTGCACCTCGCCGGAGACGTTGCGGGCGGCCCGCCCGATCGTCTGGATCAGCGAGGTGGACGAGCGCAGGAAGCCCTCCTTGTCGGCGTCGAGAATCGCCACCAGCGACACCTCCGGCAGGTCCAGGCCCTCGCGCAGCAGGTTGATGCCTACCAGTACGTCGAACTCCCCCAGCCGCAGCGAGCGGAGGATCTCCACGCGGCGCAGCGTGTCGACGTCGGAGTGCAGGTACTCCACGCGCACCCCCCGGTCGGCGAGGTAGGTGGTCAGGTCCTCAGCCATGCGCTTGGTCAGCGTGGTGACCAGGACGCGCTCGTGCTTGTCGACGCGGCGACGCACCTCCTCCAGCAGGTCGTCGATCTGCCCCTCGGTGGGCTTGACCACGATCTTGGGGTCCACCAGCCCGGTGGGGCGGATGATCTGCTCCACCACGCCGTCGGCGCGCTGGAGCTCATACGGGCCGGGGGTGGCGGAGAGGTAAACGGCCTGCCCCACCCGGTCCTCGAACTCGGAGAAGGTCAGGGGCCGGTTGTCCAGGGCGGAGGGCAGCCGGAAGCCGTGGTCCACCAGGGTGCGCTTGCGGGAGGCATCGCCCTCGTGCATGGCGCCGATCTGCGGGACGGTCACGTGGGACTCGTCGATCACCAGCAGGAAGTCCTCCGGGAAGTAGTCCAGCAGCGTGTTGGGGGGCGTGCCCGGGGAGCGGCCGTCGATGTGCATCGAGTAGTTCTCCACGCCGGAGCAGGTGCCGATCTGGCGGAGCATCTCCAAGTCGTAGGTGGTGCGCATGCGCAGCCGCTGCGCCTCCAGCAGCTTGCTGTCGCGCTCCAGCACCGCCAGGCGCTCGGCCAGCTCCTCCTCTATGCCGGCGATGGCGCGCTCCATGCGCTCGGGCCCGGCCACGTAGTGGGAGGCGGGGAACACGAACACCTCCTCCACCCGGTCGATGACTTCCCCGGTGACCGGGTGGAGGGTGGCCAGGGCGTCGATCTCGTCGCCGAAGAACTCCACCCGGATGGCCAGCTCCTCGTACATGGGGATGATCTCCACCGTGTCCCCGCGCACGCGGAAGGTGCCGCGGGTGAAGTCAATGTCGTTGCGCGTGTACTGCATGGTGACGAAGCGCCGCAGCAGCTCGTCGCGGTCGATCTGCTCCCCCACCCGCAGCGGCGTCATGCGGTCCACGTACTCCTGGGGCGTGCCCAGGCCGTAGATGCAGGACACGGAGGAGACCACCACCACGTCCCGGCGGGTGAGCAGGGAGTTGGTGGCGGAGTGGCGCAGCCGCTCAACCTCGTCGTTGATGGAGGAGTCCTTCTCGATGAAGGTGTCCGTCTGGGGGACGTAGGCCTCCGGCTGGTAGTAGTCGTAGTAGGAGACGAAGTACTCCACTGCGTTGTTCGGCAGCAGCTCCCGGAACTCGGCGGCCATCTGGGCGGCCAGGGTCTTGTTGGGCTCCAGGATGAGGGTGGGGCGCTGCACCTGCTCCACCAGCCAGGCAGTGGTGGCCGACTTGCCGGTGCCGGTGGCCCCCAGCAGCACGATGTCCTTCTCCCCGGCGTTCAACCGTTCGGCCAGCTCGGCGATGGCGGTGGGCTGGTCGCCGGAGGGCGTGTAGGGGCTGATGACCTCGAAGGACTTCTCGGCGCGGCGCAGGTCGGTGACGGGACGCATGGCCCCAAGGCTACGCGGAGCCCGTTAGGGCGGTGAGGGCACGGGCCACTGCGGACCACTAGTCAGCTGCGGGCGCAAGCCGGTTGTCCCACAGCTCCTTGACGGCTGCGGCGAGTTCCTCCAGGGAACCGGAGTTGGGCACCACGACGTCGGCGACGGCGCGCCGCTCGGCATCGGTGGCCTGGGCGGCAATGCGTGCCAGGGCCTGCTCTCGCTCCAGGCCACGGCGCCCAAGGCGCTCCAACCTGGTCTCCAGCTCCGTCTCCACCACGACGACGACGTCGAACATGCCCTCCATCTGGCCCTCCACCAGCAGGGGCACGTCATAGACGGCAACCTGGCCGGCCGGCACGGCCGCCAGGCGTGACCAGGCCTCGGCGGCCACGAGCGGCAGGATGATCTCCTCCAGGCGAGCGCGGCGCAGCGGATCCGCAAAAACGAGCCGGCCGAGCGCGCGCCGGTCCAAGGCGCCGTCCGCAGTCAGCAGCTGCTGCCCGAATTCGGCCACGACGGCGGCTAGCCCCTCGGTGCCGGGCTCGACCACTTCCCGGGAAATCGCGTCAGCGGACACAACCCGGGCGCCGTGTGCCGACAACAGGCGAGCGACCTCGGACTTGCCTGCGCCGATGCCGCCGGTCAGCCCCACGTACAGGGCGCGCCCGGCGGGTCGGGAGCGGCGCGACTGGTGTGGTGGTACGGGGAACGCGGCAGTGCTCATAACCACATCATGCCCGGTTCACTGCGGGTCGGCACGGTGGCGGCCGCCCCGACCACGAACGTACGGGGCTATGGCCGCCTCAACCGCCTCGATTCGGTCGGCAGTCCCGGCCGGCGGTGTCTTGCAGCGCTCAAGCTGCTCGCGGCAGCGTTTGCAGGCCTCCCTGGCCGCAGCGGCGCAGTCGTGGTCGTCCTGTGCACCGGCAGCCAGTCTCTCTGCGAGTGCGGCCAGGGCCGGGGCGCTGGTCTCGGGGTGCCCAACCGCGTCTACGAGAGTCCCGATGCGCTCTCCTATACGGCCCGTCGGCCAGGTTCCCACCAGCTCGTCCACGCGCGCCCAGTGCGAGGCCACCGCCGCCTGATCCTCGCGGGCGTCCGCGCTGCGGGCCGCGGTGGCCAGACAGGCGCAGGCCAGCTCCACCCATCCCTGCGACAGGCACAGCTCAGTGGTGTCCAGGGCCTCACGCTCAGCCCTTTCGCTTGCTCCGAGTTCCAGCAGCAGCCGGGCGAAGGCAATGCGCAGGTCGACAACCGTCTCCAACTGGGAGTCGTCGACAACCTCAGCCAGGGAACGACTGACGGTCTCCGCCGTGGTCAGGGCCCGTTCATGCACCGCCTCCAGGCCGTAGCCGCGGGCAAGCACCAGCAGGCGGTCGACTTCGGCCAGCAGGGAGCGGTGGTCTGCCAGCCGCCGTGCGTCCACGGCCGGACCGGTGACGGTGCCGTATGACCGGCCGGCCAGGCTCGCCGCCTCCGCAGCCATGCGTGACTCGACCCGGTAGGAGACTCCATTGTTTCCATTGCGCCTATCAAAGCGCGCCGCCAGGGACCGGGCGAAGGCGGTGACGGCGTCGTAGGTGCGGGCGACCGTCTCCCAGCCCGTGACCTGGGGTGGAGCCACCCAGGGGTTGTCCCAATGCAGACGCGTGCCGACGGCGTTGGAGCCGTATCCGGCACGGTTGGCTTCACGCAGCACCAGGCTCACGCCTACGGCGGCATTGAGCAGGCTCCAGGCGCTGGTGCCGTCGGCGGTGGTGTCGGTATGACGTAAGCGGGCCAGGCCCCTCTCCCACTGGCCGGACAACCCCAGGTACTCCAGCTCATCCCCCAACAAGCGCAACCGCAGCGGCTCCGTCATCTCCAACGCCGTCAGCGAGGCCAGGGCGTCCTCAGCCTCCACTCGGCGCCGCTGCGCCAGGTAGGGCAGGAGGCTCGCCGCCAGCCCCAGCGCGGTCAGTGCCGGATCGGCGTCGGGGCGGGTGGGGACCGCTGTCGTCGTGCGGAGCACACCGGAGTAGTCGTCGTGCAGGCGGGCGGTGGCCAGGGTGGCGCCGACGTCGACGGTGCCGAAGGAGAACAGGCGTGCCACCCGCAGGTGCTCCAAGGCATCATCACGCTGCCCGAAGTATGTGCACAGCTCCACCTCGGCGTAGCGCAGCGGCAGCGCCGAAAGCCCGGCGCTCCTGCGCACGGAGCGGCAGGCGGCGATGGCGGCGTCGATCTCAGCGCTGGGCCGCTCAGGATCCTCGCCCAATCCTGCCAGCCAGGTGCGGTCTATGGCAGACAGCGACTCCGCAACCTCCTCGGCCGCACGGCCCGAGGGCTCATCTGCGGGCGGCTCGGCGACCACTAGCTCGTACAGGCGCTGCTGCGCCTGCGGGCTGCGTGGGTCACCGATGTCCCGTATGAGGGCCGAGAGCTCGT